>NZ_BADV01000050.1:0-173054 GCF_000238895.1 Pseudoalteromonas sp. BSi20429
ATTTAGTTAGCAATTGTAACTACTAATTTTTACCCTTTGCGTAAGCAGAGGTATATGAAAACTAATTTGTATATTCCTTGTGGTTGGTAGGTATTTTTACATACCTATCGACTCATTGACCCCCCTCTCGCTAAGTTACCCTCTCCTATTCAGTCGTATTTAATAGTTTTAAAAACTCATTTTTATATAAACCTTTATCTTTTTTATATGGTGACAGTCTAATTAATGCTTTCAACAAAAAAGCGCCCTAATAAAATCAGGACGCTTTGCGTTTAGGACAAATGAACAAGGATTATACAAATTTAAATAACAAATATTTGAGCGCTACCTTCATACTACGCTTATTACTTTGACAATATTTCTCGTAGTTAATTATGCCAATAGCAATTTTAGTGCAAAACAAACTCAGGGCGATAAGCCAAGCAAAATTTTGAGTCGACTTGTACTGTAAAAACAATATAGATGAGCCACTAAAAGTAATAGTCGAATAAACAATTTCTATTCGATATCGACTAATAGCTTTCAAAATTTTGGGCATTAAAAGCCGTCATCGAACGGGTCAAAAGCATCAAAACAGTCATCATTGTTTGAATCGGCTATCGAATCTTCAATCTCATAAACAGTCATTACTCTATTAGGCTGGCCTATCACATTGCCGCCAACGTCTACGATATTAGCGCTCGCATTTGTGATAGGTAATCCTGTTGTTGGGTTAATAGCTATGTCAGTAACGTCATTCTTTTTCATTTTTTAGACCTTCTTAATTATTAATTACACTTCACAATTTAATGATTTCGTGATAAAAAACAAACTCGTTTGACTGCGCAGCTCAGCAACAAACGGTTTGAATAAGACATTCACTCTTCTTCTATTTTCACTTAATTTTTTTAAGTAAAAACCCTTTCCTCTTTATCTAAAAAATACATTATTAAGTTAATTTGAAGGCGTATTTTGTCTGAAAGACAGATTTAAACTCGCATTTTTCGGCACGAAAAACTGCAAAAAAAAGCGCCTCAGAATGAGGCCAGTAGCTCGCGTAATACATTGTAGGCGAAGCCGAAAGTGTATGGAGTCGCGCGAATGTACAGCTGGTCTGTACTAACCGCGATAATGTTTCGCATCAGCGAAATTCGATTAAAATTTGGCACAAATTGATATCGAACCATCTATTTTCGTAGAAAATAACAGCAAATGAAAAAGGCGAATAGTGAGGAACTCACAGCCTTGTCATGCGCGGCAGTATGGCGGTTAGTACAGAGCGTAGCTCGGTGCATTCGCGCTGGGTCTACAACGCTAGCGCGATAGCGCGTCGAGTCAGCTCGTTGCGGAGCAACATCAGAGTTGGCGGGCGTTTTAGACCCAATGGTTGAGTAGCGAAGCGACGAAGCCATCCGCTGAAAGCGGCTTTTGTTCCGATATTTATCGCGACAATGATTTCGTGCATGCTGTCAAAGCATCTCGGAATGAAAAACGGGGTTTAAGTCATCAAATAACGGTAATTTGTGTACTGTGATACTAGTTAATTTTACTAATTAACTTACTAAAAGGATTTTGTGAATTGACTCAGCAACCATCAATAAATTTGGAAACGAACAACACTCTTCATACTCACTACCCTCGCTATTTTGATATTGATATGCGATATCGTGCAGGCGCAAATAACCATCAAAAAGGAGTTAACAGAACCAAGCTCTCGGTGCTTATTGCGATTCGGTTTTCTATTGTTACACCAGGCATTGTGCGTTGGCTATATGCCATCAATCATCGGTTAGCTTTAGAGCATCTAAACCGGCTAGAAAAAGATGGTTTTTTGCGGGTGGTAAAAACACACCGCAGTCCAGATGGTCGCGTCTATGTTCCTACCTATACTGCTGCCAAATTTGTCGAGGAGTTGATGGGCATCGACGTATATTTTAGGAGCAATAAAAACCCTGCTCTGCAGTTCAATCATAATAATGTTATGCATAACCTAATTAACGCATTTGTCATGCTGCGCGGTCTACATAATTATCACAGTGATGAAACATACGCCCCAATGTGGACGGGGTTTATTACTGAGCCTGAATTTAAACGTATTAATAACCTATCTGATACGCGAACTGTGGATGGCGCCGTGCTTCTTCCTGATGGCTCAATAGCCGCTATTGAGGTGGAACACAGTTTTAAAAATAAAACTGCACGACAGGTCATTTTACTAAAATATTTGGCCTCGTTAAAAAATGGCGATTACAGTAAGATTTTTTTATTCTCCCAATCAGTTAAAATTTTTGATGACATTAAGCGACTCCACGAACAGCTATTTACGGAGCTAACTGAACGTTACGACAAAAAAACGCGAGCACCACTTCTCAGTGAAAGCGATGCTGAATTACTTCACTCATCTATTATTTTCCGTACTAAATTATGTGAAGAAATTAATGAAATGTTTTATCAATAAACGATAGATAAGCAAAGGGGGAATGGATGTTAATCTATTCCCCCTTTGCTTTTGGCCTATTTAAAGCCTTGCCAACATTATTATTAAATACACGCTTTTGTGAAGTAATAACAAGGCGCTATATTTGCATCACGCCTTCCCCTAGAGGTGTAATCTCTATTAATGAGATTGAGCTGCTTAAACCAGATTCCAGCTTAAGCAGTGAGCCTGCAAATAATGACTCATGGCATATTTTAGGGGTAATGATTAGGCAGTTATTCTATTATTAAAATAACTTATATTTGTCCTTTATTATTTATTTAGAAGACTGTTTATTGCATCTTGGATATTACGATCAATACGATCTTGTTCAAACTCGTCAACAAATTCATTTTCAATATCATTTTTATAGTCTTCTTCAAATTCATCCTCAAACTTGCTATCAAAAACTGAATCAAAGTGTTCTTCTGGTGCATCATTAAATGCTTGCTCTGGCTCTTCATAAAACTCGTCATCGTAATCAGGACATGCTGATACGGGTTGGTGTACATCGTTTATTAAACAAATCATTAATTTATACATCAACAATTTTACGCCACGATAATTAAGATGTTTTTTATTAAAAACTTGAGGCTCTACAATAGCCCAAAAGCCTTTAAAGTTAGGGTTGTCTGCACTTAGCATTAGTTTATTTATTTTATGATCGTTATCCCTTACAACCGTTTTGACATCTTCTAACAGGGTGATAATGTCTAGAGTAGAGGTATATCTGCAAGTCATAGAATTTCCTTATTTAAAATTAACTTAATAATTATTGTCCGTTAATAATTATTTACTCCTCTTATTGTGAGGCTACTATTAAATAGGCACTTTCAGGGAGAAATAGTGACTTTTTTGTGAGTTTAAATTATTTATTTAAAACACAATTGGATCAGAATCTTTAAAATTAAAAAGCGAGCCAAAAGGCTCGCTAGAGTTTATGAGCTTTCTATTAACCGTAACCAACTGTCTTCTGCAGCTGCAAAATATACGTTGGGTTTTAGCATAAACAGCTGCTCAAATTCTGCACTAAACAAGCTGCAAAAGTTTGTTATATCTTCAATATGTATGAGTAAAAAAGCATACATCTCAATACCTTCCAAATACCTCTCCGAGAACTCAGGATTAGTAGCTAGTAACTGTTGAGAAATACTAATACCCAGCACACTCCCCATGCTATCTCGGTGTAAATAAATGTAATTGGTGAAACCTAGTTCTAGTGTTTGCTTATCAATAACATCAGCTAATAGTAAAATGGTGGAAGCATCTTCCCACGGTGATTTACTAGCGCGTACATATTGGCGTATAAACGGTGATTTTTGTTCTTTCATGATTTTTCCTCGTTAATTTGTCCTAAAGCTAACTAGGCATAAGTCAGGAGAAAAATTGAAAGTTAATAGATAAACGACTTAAATTTGCAAAACACCTCAAAAACATTAATGTTAAGTTACTATTTCAAATATTGAGAATCTAAGATGAGTGATTTTATATGGTTATTACCAGCTGCTGTGCTGACGATAATTCTAATTAGACTTGTTAAACAAGCTAAAAAAGAAAATTAAGTAAAACAATACTTAACTCTTTGAGTACAACCAGTAGTAGTTAAAGTGACCAATAAGTCACTTTAAGGCCTTAAATGCAGCTTAATGATCCCTAAAAGGCACTTTATTGTGAAAAGTGAAAAACACTAAAATGCGTTTTAATTTTTTAAGCTTCTAATTTGATTTACACTCTATTGTATAAGGAACCTGAACAAGATTAGTCGGTATCTACTTTACTTGGCATTAACACATCTCAAACGCTTTACTCGCAAAAAATAGACACTATTGTATCCATTAATCCTATTTTAAATCCATTTAAGATACAGCTGTGTCTCTTTTACTTGCGGGTTATATTATTAATTACCTACTATTAAGCGAAGGTGATGTGCAGCTAGCTTTTGCAGAGCATCTAAAAGAACGTCGCAAAAAAGCAAAAATGTCACGCGAAGCGTTAGCTAAAAAAAGTACGGTACCTGCTTCTACGATAAATGTTTGAAGTTACTGGGCTCATTTCATTCAGGCTGCTATTATTTTTGTGGCAATCTCTCGACTACTTAACTCGTTTATATGACTTAACAAAAGTGCCAACTCAAGGCAAGAATGCGCCAACGTCTATCGCACAGGTATTAAAGCGTTATTAAATAATATCGATTCAAAGGTTATGGTAGTTTGTGTTTTTAATTTTGTAGTTAATACAATTTGCCTTTTAAGGCTGTTTTTAAGATACTAACTAAGTGCTGACGAGTTACATAAAATCGTAGCACAAGCCATAGCACGACAAAGTAACAGACTGTTTTTAAAGACTTTAATTGAGAACCTTATAACTATCGCAGTTAATTCTTTTGTTATTTATGAGTAGAGCCACTTATTAGCCTTTCCAATTAAAGTTCATATAAAACAAAAAATGAAAAAATAGAACATTTACTGCTTTATTTTAAATTATATGATTAACAGCGTTAAATTATGCATTTTATTGACTTTTTCTTTGTTGATCTTTATCAATAAAAACTTCTGGCTTCTCTAATGAAATTTTAAAGCGTCGCTGTTAATATTGTCTACATCCTAAACAATAAAGTAGTTCTGATGGCAGCTAATTATTCTCTCGATGATTTACGTTACTTTTGCACCATAGTAAAACTTGGTAGCTTTAAAAAAGCATCAATAAGCCTTGATATGTCACTATCAACTTTGAGCCGTAGAATACGTTTATTAGAGCAAGCACTTCAATTAACGTTACTAAATCGAGATGCCCATCGAGTTACACTTACGCATACTGGCGAGTTATATTACGATCGCTATCGTAAACTGTTTGATGAAGTAGAGTGTATAGAGCAAGCACTTTGTGATGAGAAAAACCAACCTAAAGGGAAAATTAGGATCTGTGCACCCATTTACATGGGTAAACATTTTTTAAGTGCTATTTTTTGTGATTTTTTACTGCAGTATCCCGATATTCAACTAGATTTACGCTTTTCAAATAACCTTATTGATATTGAAAAAGAAGGGATTGATATAGCGTTTAGAGTAAGAAATCCTGCCATTGATAATTGGGTTATTAGGGAGCTTAAGCTTACTCACAATATATTATGTACTCACTTAAATCATGATTATCAATCCATCACTCATCCTAAGCAATTAGAAGATCACCCAAAAGTTACGTGCGTTGGGTTGGTACCGTGGCAATTAAAAAATCAGCAAACGAGTGAAGAGTACAGTTTTAATCCAAACACACATGTTCGATTAGAAGTTGATGAAATTCAAATGATGAAACAAGCAGTTGAGTCTGGTGTGGGTATTAGCTACATCCCTGATTATATAGCATTACCACTTATTAAAGCCGGAAAGCTTAAACACATTCTTCCTGATTGGCAAAGCAAAGGGCAGCCATTTTCTATGCTTTATCGCGACAGAAAACAAATCCCTTATCGAGTGCGATTACTTATAGAGCATACACTGCAACACTTCACTAAAATGTAGCAGTGTAGGCTTTTCACAGCAAAATAATTAAGCTAATTCGTCTTTTAAAAACTAAGCCTTAGTACGATTACACCTAAAAATGCCGTTGTTAATCCTATAACTTCTTGGCGTGTAAAAGACTCTTTTAGAATGATGCGTGAGTACAGCAAAATAATTAAAATATTCATTCCTGAAATTGCCGACACTAGCCCTGTATTACCAATTGCAAAAGCCGATATTATTGCAACCATACCTGCTACATTCGTTAAACCAATAAGTAACCCGCACGAGAATGTTTTACCTGCAGACCAATATGCTTGAGAGCTGCCTTGCTCTGCTAGCGTTTTTTTGCGTTTTACTAACCAACTAACGGCAAAAAGAAAGCTACCAAACCCAAACATAGACGTTAAAGTTGCAAACGTATCCGCCTCAAGAAGCGTTGATTGCTTACCCATTAAATCATTAAATGCAAAGGACAGTGCCGCCAGTAATCCCCATTGCGCGCCTTGTAAATTACTTAATGAGATATCGCTGGAATAGCGAATAATATAAAGACCGCCAAAAATAATAAAAAAGCCGATTAATTGAATAACAGTTAAGGTTTCTTGCCATAATAAAAAGGCAAATAAAAGCACAAATAAAGGCGTTAAGCCCGACAGAATGCTAATTAAAGACGCCTTTCCAACCGAAAACCCTTTGTGCAAAAACCCATTAGCCGCAAAAGATCCAAAACCTAAAGCGAGTCCAACAGTAATGTCAGCCCAGCCGTACCATGTATGTTCAAATATTACAGTACCTAGCGCGCTAATTATGAACCCTACAAAAAAACACCGAATAATAATAGATTACGATTAATCTTTTTTTGCGACGTCCATTGGTACATTATTCCTCGAGCACCAAAAAAAACGGTTGCGAGTAATGCAAAAATTATCCACATACTAAAATGATTCCTTTAAAAACAACAATAAAGTAACTGTAATGAGCGTTTTAACAACACGTGTTAAATATGAAAGCCTAGTATATTCGCTTTTTAGATTTTATAAATAAGCATTACTGGCAACATAGGTTTCATAAGTGGCATTTAAATAAATATAGGTTGATTATTTTAGTAGGGAGTGTAGAAAATATAACTGCTCAATTTTACTTTACTAACTGTATTAGATAATAAAATGGCCTGAGCAGTTACTAAAAAGGCTAAACAGCTTGTTTAAATGGATTACGAGTATCTTGATGCTCATCAAGATTGCGCATTAAAATAGCGTGCTCTAAGTCAATGCCTTCATCTAGTGGTATTTTTACAATGTGACCAGAGCCTTTAGCATCGCTAATAGTTTCCCCCTTTTTGTTTTCCATATATTCAAGCTTAAAAGTAATGTTACCTTGTGGTGTCATAAGCTCTAAGGAGTGACCTGTACAAAATTTATTTTTAACGTCTATTTCAACTAATCCATTTTCGCAGCGCCCAAGTACTTCACCCACAAATTGCTGTTTAGTTGATACAGAATGACCGTACTCATAGTTTTGATAATCTTGATGGGCATGGCGTTTTAAAAAGCCCTCTGTATAACCACGATGCGCTAGATTTTCGAGAGTTTTAAATAAGTTAGTATCAAATGGTTTACCCGAAGCGGCGTCGTCTATTGCTTTGCGATAAACTTGTGCTGTGCGCGCTACATAATAAAATGACTTAGTACGCCCTTCTATTTTTAAACTATGTACACCCATTTTTGTTAACTGCTCTACGTATTGTACTGCGCGTAAATCTTTTGAGTTCATAATATACGTGCCGTGTTCATCCTCAAACGCAGGCATATACTCACCAGGGCGACCTTGTTCCTCTAGCATAAATACATCGTTACTTGGCGCGCCTTCACCCAGAGTAGGAATCACCTGTTTGGGGTCAATTTTATGCACCATTTCGCCGGTTTCGTTTTCAACCCCTGGTTTTACATCATAATCCCATCTACATGCATTAGTACACGTGCCTTGATTTGGATCGCGCTTATTTATGTAACCAGAGAGCAAACAACGCCCCGAATACGCCATACAAAGCGCACCATGTACAAACACTTCAAGTTCGGTGTCTGGGCAGAGTGTGCGTATTTCGGTTATTTCTTCGAGCGACAGCTCCCGTGATAAAATAACACGTTCAATCCCCTGTTTTGCCCAAAATTGTACACTTGCGTAATTTACCGCATTCGCCTGTACTGATAAGTGAATAGGCATGGCTGGCCATTTTTCACGAACAAGCATAATTAAACCAGGATCTGACATAATCAGCGCATCGGGCTGCATCGCAATAACAGGTTCTATATCACGTAAATACGATTTAACTTTAGCGTTGTGCGGTGCAATATTAGACACCACATAAAACTTTTTATTTTGCGCATGCGCTTCACTAATTCCTACTTGCAGAGTATCAAGGTCAAACTCATTATTGCGCACACGCAAACTATAGCGAGGCTGCCCTGCATAAACCGCATCTGCGCCATAAGCAAAAGCGTAGCGCATGTTTTTTAAACTGCCTGCGGGGCATAGTAATTCAGGAATAAAAGGCATTGAAGAAATAACGGGTGACATGTGCGCTCCATACATCAAACTGGGTTTAAGCCAGTTGCATAAGTAGTTAACCTGAACTCTGAAAAATAAATCTATCCCAAGCAGAATTCAGATTAGTCATTAACAAATAAGTAAACAGAAGCGCGGCAGTATAAATGCGGTCAATAATTTGTATTTGATCGAGATCACAAAACGGCAACCAAACTGGTTTTTAATAAAATTAGGATTTTTCACTTAAAACGCGTATAATTCGCGCCCGTTAATATTCACACTTTTACTTAAAATTATTGGAGCATAAAGATGGCTTTAGAACGTACTTTTTCAATCGTAAAACCTGATGCAGTTGCTAAAAACCACATTGGCGCTATCTACAACCGTTTCGAATCTGCTGGCCTTAAAATCGTTGCAGCTAAAATGGTTCACCTTTCACAAGAGAAAGCTGAAGGTTTCTACGCTGAACATAGCGAACGTCCTTTCTTCGGTGCTTTAGTATCTTTCATGACATCTGGTCCAGTAATGGTTACAGTTCTTGAAGGCGAAAACGCTGTTCTTAAAAACCGTGAAATCATGGGTGCTACTAACCCTGCTGAAGCACTAGCTGGTACTTTACGTGCAGACTACGCTGATAGCATCGACGAAAATGCTGTTCACGGTTCTGACGCTGTTGAATCTGCTGCTCGCGAAATCGCGTACTTCTTCGCTGACGAAGAGCTTTGTTCACGTACTCGTTAATTCGAATTCGTTAACATATTGAAAAGGGCTTTCGGGCCCTTTTTTAGTCATTACGTAAAGTATTAATCAGAAACTCATGATGTTTTACTTAATGATTAAAGTGAGTGAATTGTGTACAATTCGTCCTCGTAAATTTTATCTCCACCGTCACCGATTGAGGTTGTTTCATGACCGAGCAAAAAAAGATTAACTTATTAGATTTAAACCGAGAAGCAATGCGCGAGCTATTTGCATCGTTCGGTGAAAAGCCGTTTCGTAGTGACCAGGTGATGAAATGGATTTATCATTTTGGCGTAGATAACTTCGACGATATGAGCAACGTAAACAAAAAGCTTAAAGAAAAACTTAAAGCTGAGTGCGAAATTGTAGCGCCAGAAATCACTGTGCGCCAACAAGCAAGCGACGGTACTATTAAGTACGCACTTATTCTAGAAGGCGGCCAAGAAGTAGAAGCCGTTTGGATCCCTGAAAAAGAGCGCGCTACGTTATGTGTATCATCACAAGTGGGTTGTGCTCTTGAGTGTACTTTTTGTTCTACTGCTCAACAAGGCTTTAACCGTAACTTAAAAGTATCTGAAATTATTGGTCAAGTTTGGCGTGTAGCTAAAGATATAGGCCTTGATGGCCATAGCGAAAAGCGCCCAGTAACTAACGTTGTAATGATGGGTATGGGCGAGCCTTTACTTAATCTTAAAAACGTAGTGCCAGCAATGGAACTAATGATGGACGATTGGGGCTTTGGTTTATCTAAGCGCCGCGTAACATTAAGTACTTCAGGCGTTGTACCTGCACTTGATTTACTAAAAGAGAAAATTGACGTAGCACTGGCTATTTCACTTCACGCACCCGATAACGCACTGCGTGACATTTTAGTGCCAGTTAATAAAAAGTACCCTATTGAAGAATTTTTAGCCTCGTGTCGTCGTTATATCGATGGCTCAAAAGCAAATAAAGATGTAACGGTTGAATACGTGATGCTTAACGGTATTAACGACAGCACCGATCAGGCGCATGCATTAGTGCAAACGTTAAAAGGCACACCTTGTAAAGTAAACCTTATTCCGTTTAACCCGTTTCCGGGTAATGAATACACGCGCTCAAGCAATAGCCGTATTGACCGTTTTTCAAAAGTATTACAAGCAGCAGGCGTTACCTGTATTGTGCGTCGTACTCGCGGTGACGATATTGACGCTGCTTGCGGACAGTTAGTAGGTGATGTAGTTGACCGTACTAAACGTTTAGCTAAAAAGAAAATGCGTGACGATAACGCAATTAGCGTTAATATCCACCAAGCATAATCTGTAACCACCCTATGTTAATTAGTCATGTAGGGTGGTTAAGTTGTTTATTTTTAAATAAATGATGCAACAACAAAGGTTTTAGGTAAGATAGGCGCCATGGACTAAAAATAAAGAGATAAGGTAATGCGATCTATACTTGCTATAACACTATCAACACTTGCCTTAAGTGGCTGTGTTAGCGAAAGTAGTTATAACGGCAGTAATAAGCCCGTCGTCGAAAATAAAATTAATAATACTGGCGCAGCACGAACACGAATTGCTTTAGCCCTACAGTATTTAAAAACGGGTAATAACTCTCAAGCCAAATACAATTTAGAACGTGCAGCTGCATTTGCTCCTGACCTACCTGAAGTACATTACTCTCTTGCTTATTACTATCAACAAGTAGGCGAAAACCCGCTAGCTGATAAAGCCTACCAAAAAGCACTCGAAATAAAGCCTGACGATCCTAATACCCTTAATAACTACGGCGTGTTTTTATGTGGTATTGATGAATACGATCGTGCAACTGATCAATTTTTAAAAGCCATTGAAGTACCAAGTTATATTCGTGTTGCCGAAAGTTACGAAAATTTAGCCTTGTGTGCTATTGAATTTGATGATTTTGAAAATGCAGAAAGTTACTTTCAACAGGCACTTAATCACAGCTCTCAGCGTACATCTACGTTAATTAGTTTAGCAGCGCTGTATTACGCAAAAAGTGACTTATACAAAGCCAGTGAACTTTTAAAACGCTACGAAAGCACAGGTCGAGTATCTTCTCGCGCATTAATGCTTAGCTACCTTGTAAAAAACAGAATGGGCAGAATAGAAGAGGCTGAAAAAATTTCCAGCACTATTTTACAAACTTACTCTAGCAGTAACGAAGCCTATGCATTAAAAGAGAAAAGAACACGTTTTAATGAGTTTGAAATACTGCGAGAAAAATACCGTAAAGCGCAGTTAAAAGAACTAAAAAATGACGAAAGCGGCGCGCACGTTAGTTCAAAAAAACCAAAAATAAAAGTAATCAGAAAGAAACGTTCACCACAAGACGGTTCAACAAGCTTGGTAACAAACGACGAGCAAAAAACAGATAAAAAGATCGCAATAGCAAATAACCAAGATGTAAATCCAGTTATAGTAAGAGAAAAGCAAGCTAAGGCGGTACAAAACACGGTCAGTAAGCAAGCCGACGAAGCAACCGTAATAGCAAAACAAGTAACAACCCAAAAAGAAGAAGCTCCTAAAGTCGTCGCACCAAGCAACCCTACCGATACATCGGCTGTTATGCTTGCACTTACTACTGAGCACGACTCTGCAGATTCCGTAGTAGCTGCACCTAAAAAAGCTAAGTCCGTTTACGAACCTCAAAAAGAAGCTATAGCAGCAAAGCAACCAACTAAAGCTGATGACGAGGTAACAATAATTTCGTTTGGCGCACCTAAAACAGGCCAGTTTAATTCGCAACAAACTAGTAACTATAGTAATACAGTTCCTGCAGTTACCGCTCAAAAAAATAGTAGTGACGTGGTATTCTACGAAGCGACTAAAAATACAACTGTATTTGAAAATAGCAGCTATCAAAATGATGCAGATATTGAATTTAAAAGTTACGAAGCAGTACAAAAAACAGAGCTCCCAATGCTTAACCCTAAAGTATCGCCTTTACGCGTGCCATTTCACGTAATTGCTGTTGGCGAAAACCTATTTAGCATTTCGGTGCGATACAATGTTAAACTACAAAAGCTCCTGCAATGGAATGGTCTAAAAGAGTCGGATCGGGTAATGAATGGAAGTAAAATATACCTAAACGATCCAAATATTTATTACGAAATTAAAGCTGGTGATTCCCTTTACGATATAGCTACCCAGCGGCATGTATTAATTGATGAATTAATGCGATGGAATAAATTAAGTCCTGATATAGCACTAAAACCAGGGCACAAACTTTTACTAGTGGATCCAGACTCATACACATTATGAATGAAGAAAATACGCAAACACAGAGCGAACAGCCAACTGTAGGCCAAATATTAAAAAACCACAGAGAACAAGCGAACGTTAGCATAGCGACTATTGCTGCACCGTTAAAGCTGTCTGAACTTCAAATTAAACGCCTTGAAAATGATGAATTTACATTGCTCGGCCCTATTACTTTTGTTAAAGGCTATATAAAAAACTATTGCCGTGAATTAAAAGTAGATAGCGCACCTATATTAGCAATGATGCCAGCCCCACCAGAGCCGGCTAAACCCGCTAATATGCAGAGTTTTTCACGCCGTACAGAAAAAGAAGCAAACGACAGTCGTTTAATGTTTTTTAGCTATTTAATTTTAGCGATTGTTATTGGCTCATCTGCTCTATGGTTTTGGCAAAACGCGACACCTATTGAAGAGCAAACGAGTAACATAAACGTAGCCAACTCAAAAATGAGTGAACGACAAGCCGCTCAACCCAGTATTTCAGAGCAACAGCAACAAGCCGAAATTGACGATGAATCATTATTAGAATCACAAAGCACGTCTAGTGAAACATCAACAAGCCCAGAAATAGTTAAAGAAACGGCTCCTATTGCTTCTAACAGCGCAAGTCAAGACGATGCTAGCAGTACAATTGTCATGAACTTTAATGGCGAAAGTTGGGTTGAAATTTACGACGGCGAAGGCGAAAAAATAGCATTCGGCGTTAAAAAAGCAGGCTACATTATGACCGTAAGCGGTACGCCTCCTTTTTCAGTTGTGCTTGGTAAGCATGACGCTGTAGACATTACTTTAAACGGTGAACCTGTAGATGTTTCTGCATTTCCTCAAAACCGTTTAGCCAAATTTACATTACCACTAGCAGAGTAGTCGCTATGTTTTCAGAATCTCCAATTAAACGCAGAAAATCCACCCGAATCAATGTAGGTAACGTCCCTATTGGTGATGGTGCCCCTATTGCAGTGCAATCAATGACCAACACCGACACCATGGATGTTGATGCAACTGTTGCACAAATACAGGCAATACAAGATGCAGGTGCCGACATAGTCCGTGTATCAGTACCAACAATGGATGCAGCCGAAGCGTTTAAAAGTATAAAAGAGCAAGTAACGATTCCGCTAGTTGCAGATATTCATTTTGATTATCGTATTGCCTTAAAAGTAGCAAAATACGGTGTAGATTGCCTGCGTATAAACCCGGGTAATATAGGTAGTGAAGAGCGTATTAGAGCCGTAGTAGACTCAGCACGCGAGCATAACATTCCTATTCGTATTGGTGTAAATGGCGGTTCACTAGAGCGCGACTTACAAGAAAAATACGGCGAACCAACACCAGAAGCCTTATTAGAATCAGCAATGCGCCATGTAGATATCTTGCGCCGCCTTGATTTTGACCAATTTAAAATATCAGTAAAAGCGTCTGACGTATTTTTAGCTGTAGGTGCATATCGCTTACTCGCTAAAGAAATAGACCAACCACTACATTTAGGTATTACCGAAGCGGGCGGCATGCGCTCAGGCTCTGTTAAATCTGCAGTAGGTTTAGGTATGCTTCTTGCCGAAGGTATTGGCGATACCCTGCGTGTATCACTTGCTGCCGACCCGGTACAAGAAATTAAAGTCGGCTTTGATATCTTAAATTCATTGCGCATTCGTTCGCGTGGAATTAACTTTATTGCCTGCCCTAGCTGCTCACGCCAAGAGTTTGATGTAGTAAGCACCATGAACCAACTTGAAGAGCGCTTAGAGGATATTATCGAACCTATGTCAGTTTCGGTAATTGGTTGCGTTGTAAATGGACCAGGTGAAGCGCTTGTGAGTGATATAGGGCTTGCCGGTGCAAATCGTCGTTCAGGTTTGTATATAAATGGTGAACGCCAAAAAGCGCGCATTGATAACAATAATATTGTTGACCAGCTTGAAGGTTATGTACGCGACTTTATAGAAAAAAAGCAGAGCCAAACACCGATTGACATAAAAATAGTCGAATAAATACCGTTTAAGGTGGCAAACCCCGTGGTTTGCCGTTTACCTTTATAGCTAGTGGATACCCAAACGACCCTAAGATACAGAATTCAGCGTTTCACAGGCTCTTAATATCAAGGCGTTACTTTGCAAGAATGGCAATCCCTTTTAAAAAGTAACAACGATGAGAGTAAGTGTCTGTGAACCGCCCAACGGGTTGGTTTAAAAGCGATTTATACTGCGTTATTGATTTTAACAATAGAACCACTATTACTTTCAATCAATGCCTTGCCTAAATCGCTTTTAATTCCAACTGAAACTCGCATCATGGGGTCATTTGGGTATATAATGACGGGTCAATTTTTAGCATTCTTGTTGTGTAAGCATTTTTCATTACACAAAAAAACAGCATTTAGGATTTATCAGTGGCAAAACAAATTCAGGCAGTTCGCGGTATGAACGATTGTCTGCCGGGCGATACACAAGTTTGGCAGAAAGTAGAAAACATTTTACGCGAGACAGTAGCATCGTTCGGTTATCAAGAAATTCGTTTTCCTATTGTAGAATCAACCGACTTATTTAAACGCTCTATTGGTGAAGTTACCGATATAGTAGAAAAAGAAATGTACACCTTTGCTGATCGCAATGGCGACTTATTAACACTTCGCCCAGAAGGCACCGCAGTATGCGTACGTGCTGGCAACCAAAATGGCTTACTATACAACCAAGAACAACGCCTTTGGTACATGGGTCCAATGTTTCGTCACGAGCGTCCGCAAAAAGGTCGTTACCGTCAGTTTCACCAATTTGGTTTAGAAACATTTGGTATTGCTACAGCAGATATAGACGCAGAAGTTATTTTATTAACAGCGCAACTATGGGAAGCCTTTGGTATTACTGACCACGTTCGTTTAGAGCTAAATTCTTTAGGGTCTAACGAAGCGCGTGCAGATTACCGTGATGCGTTAGTAGCCTACCTTGAGCAACACATTGATGTGCTTGATGAAGACTCAAAACGTCGTATGTATTCAAACCCATTACGCGTACTTGATAGCAAAAACCCAGACGTACAAGCAATTTTAACTGATGCGCCTAAATTGTCTGAAAATTTAGATGCTGAATCAAAAGAACATTTTGCAAATTTATGTGAACGTTTAGACGCTGCTGGCGTCTCATATACGGTTAATGAAAAGTTAGTACGTGGTTTAGACTACTACAACCGCACTGTATTTGAATGGGTAACCGACAGTTTAGGTGCACAAGGCACTGTATGTGCTGGCGGACGTTACGATGGCTTAGTTGAACAACTTGGCGGCAAAGCAACGCCAGCAGTTGGTTTTGCAATGGGTCTAGAGCGCTTAGTATTATTACTACAAGCACTTGAGTGTGTAGGTGACATTCGTCGTAATGCTGATGTATATTTAGCAGCAATGGGCGACAAAGCAAGCATTCAAGCTCCTGCAATTGCAGCGCAACTACGTAAAGACGTACCGGGTTTACGCGTTATGGTACATGCGGGCGGCGGCAACTTTAAAAAACAATTAAAACGTGCTGATAAAAGCGATGCACTTGTTGCAGTGATTATTGGTGAAGATGAATTAGAAAAAGGCGTTGTGACCATCAAGTATTTACGCGAGCGTAAAGAACAAGTCACATTAGAATTAGAACAAGCTAAAGCGCTATTAGCTGAGCTTATTAACGGCTAAGCGAACATTAGAGGTAAGAATGGATATTTATTCAACAGAAGAACAACAAGCAGAAGCCATTAAACGCTTTTTCCGTGAAAACGGCATTTCACTTGCGCTAGGTATACTTGTTGGCCTAGGTGGCTTATATGGCTGGAAAGCATATAACCAAAACCAAATTACTACCGCTGAAAAAGCATCAGATTCATATACAGCGCTTGTTGAAAGCGACGATGTATTATCTTCAGCTGATGCGTTTATTAGCGAAAATAAAGACACAAACTACGCAACACTTGCTGCATTCGTTGCTGCAAAAGACGCAGTAGAAGCGAAAAAACTAGACGTAGCAAGCGAAAAGCTAAGCTGGGTTGTGTCTAATACGCCAAATACAGAATTAAAAGCAATTGCGATTACACGTTTAGCACGTGTTCAAATTGCGCAAACTAAATATGACGATGCATTAACAACATTAAATGCACCATTACCTGAAGCGTTCAATGCAAACGTGGCCGAGCTTAAAGGCGATATTTACACTGAGCAAGGTAATAAAGATCAAGCACGTACTGCATACCAAGCAGCAATAGATGCGGGTGGATTAACAAGTAACCCACTATTACAAATTAAGTTAGATGACCTAGCAGTAACTAGCCCAGCGGCATAAGGTTTTAGGCATGAAAAAATTTACAACAGCAGCCCTTGCCCTATGTATGGCAACATTGATGGGTTGTTCATCAAGTGATGATGAAGATGAACTAGTACTTCCTGAAATTGTAAACCAATTTGAAACTGACGTTGTTTGGCAAGAATCTGTAGGTGATGGCGTAGAGCATTATTTTTCTCGTTTAACACCCGCAGTTTACAAAGATACTGTGTATGTTGCTAGCCGCGAAGGCCAAGTAGAAGCGCTTTCGCTTGATAATGGCGATACAAAATGGGAAACCGATGTACGCCAAGATTTATCGTTTTGGCCTTGGGCTGACAACGGTAATGCAAAATTATCAGGTGGTATTTTGCAAGCCTATGGTAAAATTTATATTGGTTCTGAACACGGCTTTATTATTGCTCTTGATCGCGAAACTGGTGAAGAAGTTTGGCGTAAAAACGTACCAGGCGAATCTCTGTCTAAACCAACAGCAGGCGATGGCTTAATATTTGTAAATTTAGGCTCTGGTAAATTGTTAGCACTTCACCCAGATACAGGCGAAGAGCGTTGGAGCTTTGAACAAGAAGTTCCACCACTAACATTACGCGGACAAAGCTCGCCAACCGTTGCTAACGGTGGTGTATTAGTAGGCCTTGAAACAGGCAAGCTAAGCGTATTAATTTCAGACAGTGGTTACTCAGCATGGAGCGCAGAAATTGCGGTTGCTAAAGGCGCATCAGAATTTGAACGCCTAGTTGACGTAGACACTCAACCACTTATTAGCGGTCCATACGCTTACGCTATAGCTTACAACGGCAACTTAGCCGCTGTAGATATTCGCTCTGGCAATGTTGTATGGAAACGCGAGTACAGCAGCTACCGCGAAATTGCGATGGATGCACAAACAATTTATTTAGTAGATAGCGATGGTGTTATTTACGCATTAGATAAAAATTCAGGTATTGAACGTTGGAGCCAACCCGCTCTACGCGGTTGGTACCTAACAGGCCCTGCAGTTGCAGGTAGCCACTTAGCTTTAGGCGACCAAGAAGGTAACCTACATTGGCTAAATAAAGAAACTGGCGAGCTAGTATCTCGTGAAGACTTTGACAGCTCGGGCTTTTTTGTTGAGCCAGTTGTTGCCGACGATAAGCTAATTTTATACACCCGTGATGGTGAAGTTAGTATGGTAAAAATACCAAACTAAGTTACTAATAGTCATATGTTTTTTGTAAGGCTTCGCACTGCGAAGCCTTTTGTTGTTTTTTAAAGAGGTAGTTTATGCTTCCCGTGATCGCTCTAGTTGGGCGACCCAATGTGGGCAAATCCACATTATTTAACCGTTTAACACGTACTCGTGATGCACTCGTAGCCGATTTTCCAGGTTTAACACGAGATAGAAAATATGGCCAAGCTAGTTACGATGGCTATGAATTTATCGTGGTAGACACGGGCGGTATTGATGGCTCAGAAGAAGGCATCGAAATCGAAATGGCAGATCAATCTCTGCTAGCTATTGAAGAAGCTGACATTGTTCTGTTTTTAGTAGATGCTCGTGTAGGTATGACCGTAGCTGACCAAGCAATTGCTAATCACTTGCGTAAACAAGATAAAAAGTGTTTTGTTGTTGCCAATAAAACCGATGGTATTGATGCAGATTCAAACTGTGCTGAATTTTACCAATTATCATTAGGTGAAATTCATCACATTGCTGCATCGCATGGCCGTGGTATTACGTTATTACTTGAGCAAACACTTCAGCCGCTTATTGCTGAATTAGCTGCACAAGACGAAGACGTAACAGGCGATGACGAAGAGCTTATTAATCTTTACGAAGAAGATGAAGACAGCGATACCGATCACCAGGCATTTGCAGACAAACCTGTAAAGCTTGCAATTATTGGTCGCCCTAACGTTGGTAAGTCAACACTTACAAACCGTATACTGGGTGAAGATCGCGTAATTGTATACGACATGCCAGGTACAACACGTGACTCTATCTACATTCCGATGACTCGAAATGAAAAAGAGTATGTGTTAATTGACACCGCAGGTGTTCGTAAGCGTAAAAAAGTAAGCGACGTAGTTGAAAAGTTCTCTGTAATTAAAACGCTTCAAGCAATCGAAGATTGTAACGTTGTGTTATTGATTGTTGATGCTCGCGATGGTATTTCTGATCAAGATTTAAGCTTATTAGGCTTTGCTCTTAACTCAGGTCGTTCATTGGTAATTGCAGTGAACAAATGGGATGGCTTAGACGATTACGTTAAAGATCGTATTAAATCAGAGCTCGATCGCCGTTTAGGCTTTATTGACTTTGCACGCCTACACTTTATATCTGCACTACACGGTACAGGTGTTGGTCATTTATTCGAGTCTGTTGACGAAGCGTATGAATCAGCGACTAAACGTATAAGTACTGCAATGCTGCGTCGAATTATGGACATGGCTCAAGCCGATCACCAGCCGCCACTTGTTCGTGGTCGTCGTGTTAAGCTCAAATATGCGCATGCCGGTGGTTATAACCCACCACGTATTGTTATTCACGGTAACCAAGTTAAAGATTTACCAGATAGTTATAAACGCTACCTGATGAACTACTACCGTAAAGCGCTTAAAATTATGGGCACACCTATCAAAATCGAATTTAGAGAAGGTGAAAACCCATTTGCTGGTCGTGTTAATAAAGTAACACTGTCGCAAAAGCGTAAAATACGTGCATTTGCTAAAGAAAACCGTAATAAATAAACTTTTCAAGAGTTAGTTTATTACAATAAAAACGGCGTACTTTTAGTACGCCGTTTTTGTTTTAATATATTATTAAGAGTTACAAACCAAGTAAAGCTAAGCGCACTAAGTTCTCCACCGTGGCTTCATGCGCACTTTTATTTTTATTAGTTGGCGTAAACCTAGAAGCAGGTGATTTAATAGTTATAAACCCATGATTGGTGGCCATTTCGTGGGCTAAAATTTTACGCTCTCGAGGTGTTAAATGGTTTTCGTGTATTTTTGCCAGCTCGCCGCTATCAAGCCATATGCCTGCACAGCCTGGGCATTCATCTATTTCGACAGCCTTTACTGGCGAAAAATACCTGCGCATCATCACAATGCTTATGCACTTTGGACAATTAATTCGTAGCGATACATCGTATTCACTCTCGATATGATCACTTAAATGTTTAAGTAATACCTGACCATGTTTTAACGCTGGCGAGCTAAATTTAAAAATTTGGCTGTTATCAAAAAATACGCCGCCTTGCGCTGAAGTGTAAACAGTAATACCGCCAATTAATAACGGCTCAAGAGAGGCATTTGTACGTGGGCAATGCATTTAAAATTCCTTTTTATTTTTATACTTAAATTATACTACTTTACTCAAGTGCTTTATGAATAAGCCCAACAAGTGGATCTGGTAATGTAATATTACCTGTAAGTACAAACTCATGGGCTTCATCTGACATTTTTTGCCATGTGCGGCGAATAATACCAATCCATTTTTCTTCATTGTAATCTGGTTTTGCATTGGCAAACCCAAGCATGTAGTGTTCAATAAACACCAAACTTGCTACATCTTCAACTATTTGGCTATCTGGATTGCGCTTAATATCTTTTTTAGCAACAGCGTTATAAACACGGTTTTGGTCCGTATCGTTAAACCCAGCCTGTTTCATTAATTCAACGGCTAGTGACGCATGAAAAATATAAAGTGCGCTACGCCATTGATGATAACCCTGCTTGTTCATTTCAAAGTCGCTACGTGGCGACTTCCAACGCTGAATATGCTGTGCACGCGCTGCAATTTGCATGAGTGCATCGGCATCAGGTTTAAAACGAGTTAGCATTTCGCTCATACGCTGTGAGTATAAATACTCTTTTGGAAAACTTTCTCCATTGTGCTGCTCAGTATTAGGGTCTTGGTTATTAGCTTCATCAATCAGCGCTATTACTTTATTAAACATGACGGTCATTTATTGTAATTAGTTTTAATCATTCTAAACGCTGATAAAACAATAAACTAGTGGCTCACTCACTTCAGCGGTGAAATTTGTTCAATCAAAAAGTAAAACCAATAGATACAGGTATAAAATTAAGCGCATTAATAAAGTTAACTTGTTATTATCTTAGAAACAAAAATAACATATGTGCGTAAACTAATAAAAATTAACGCGCTAAAAATGAGAATAATATGTTTAAAAAAACAATTTTAGCTATTTGCTTAGCTGTAGCATCACTGCCGAGCGCAGCCGATAGCAATGCAGATTTAAAAACCATTATTGATAACCATTGGCAAAATGCAAAAGCCGAAAAAATATTCTTTCGTACCGACCCAGATGGCTGGAAACCCAGTGGTACATTACCAAATTGGACCGAACAAGCCATTGCAAAGCGCCAAGCTTATAATAACAATGTATTAAAAAACTTAAGTAAAATAGATCCTAAAACGCTGAGCAGCTCGCAACTAATGAACTACCGCTTATTTAAATACGAGCGAGAAACAGAGCAGCAAAGCTACCTTTTTCAAGATAAGTATTTTCAGGTTAACTTTTTAAGTGGCTGGCATACCTACTTTGCCGAAGCACCGGCTAATATGGCATTTTTAACACCTGATGATTACAACGCATTTTTAGTAAGCCTTGCCGACTACCCTCGCTTTAATCAAGAAAACATTAACTTGATGAAGGAAGGAATTGAACTGGGGTATACGCACTACTGCAAAACATTTGAAAGTTACGGCCAGAGCATTAACGCTCATATAGTTAAGCAACCTGAAAACAGTGCCTTATACGAGCCCTTTACACGTATACCAAATACGTTTACAGCAGAGCAAAAGGCCACATACCAAAACAAAGCAAAAGCCTTAATTAGCTCAAAAGTAGTCCCGGCTTATCAGCACTTTTACGACTTTTTTGAAAACGATTACATGCCTAATTGTAGAGCAGAGCCGAGTATTTCAAGCGTTAAAGGCGGGCTTGAGTATTACAAATATGCAGTTAATTACTACACCACAACAAACGCCACACCAAAGCAAATACACGAACTAGGCCTTAAAGAAGTCGCGCGTATTAAAGCGCAGATGCAAAACATCATTGATAAAGTAGGTTTTGATGGCACATACAGCGATTTTTTAGAATTTTTAGCAACCGATGAGCAATTTTACGCAACAGACGTGCAAGACTTGCTAGAAAAAACCGCTTTTATTACGCAAAAAATGTATGGCAAATTACCAACCTACTTTAATCATTTACCGCGTAATACCTTTACTATTAAAGGCTCAGCGAGTCGCGGCGCGTTTTATATGCCACCTGCTGATAACCGCTCCCCTGGCACTTACTTTTTAGCCTCAACACCTAAGCTACAGCCTTTGTATAATTTAGAAGCACTTAGCTTACATGAAGCAATACCAGGGCACCATTTACAAAACGCCATTGCAATGGAGTTAGATGTACCTCAGTTTAGACGCACACTTAGCCACTCAGCATTTGGCGAAGGTTGGGCACTTTACACCGAACGTTTAGGTAAAGAAGCCGGCTTTTATCAAGACCCATACAGCGACTTTGGTCGTTTAGGTTACGAAATGTGGCGTGCCGTGAGACTTGTTGTTGATACCGGTATTCATGCATTTGGTTGGAGCCGTCAAAAGGCAATTGACTACTTGGCAGATCACACTGCTTTGCCACAAAGCGCGGTAGAGGATCAAATAGATCGTTATATATCATGGCCAGGCCAAGCGCTTTCGTACAAAATGGGCGAAATAAAAATACGCGAACTGCGTGAAAAAGCCGAAAAAGAGCTCGGTGCTAAGTTTGATATACGCAGCTTTCACGATACTGTTATAGGCCAAGGGTCACTCCCTATGGAAGTGCTAGAGGATGTAATAAACGATTGGATAGCAAAACAAAAATCAGCGAGTTAAAACAATACTTTTACAAACTAAAGGGCGGTAAGTTTATCGCCCCCTTTTTAAAACTCTATTAAACATCTAAAAACTAATCCCTACCCGCTTTTGCTTCGTAAACTTAATGATTACAAAAACCTGAGCAAACCTATGAGCAAACGCATTTTATATTGGTTACAAAACGATTTACGAATAGACGACAACCCTATTTTAAGCGAACTTGCTACTGAGCAATGTGCGCTCGATATTGTATTTGTTATAAACCCGCACTGGTTTAAAAATAATAATTACCAACAAAAGCCATATGGCGTGCACAAACAACAGTTTTTAATGCAAAGCTTATTTGAGCTGCAACAAGCGCTTATTGAACGCGGGCAAACACTGCACGTACTTGAGGGTGAACCGGTTAGTGTTTTAAAGCAACGCATAGCTGAGCAACACATTGACGAAGTGGTGTGCAGTGAACATGTTGGAACCTATGAGCAGCGCCAACTCGCGCGACTAAAAGCACATTGCCTACATGTCATATTTAAAACAACTCAACAAGACACCTTATTTCAACAAAGCGACCTCCCTTTTGATTTAGACGAGCTGCCTAAAAGCTTTACTCCATTTAAAAAAAAGGTAGAGGCGATAAACATACCTATAACAATCTCAGCTCTACCTAAAGGTTTACTCCCTCAGCCTATAACATTATGTGCTGCAAACCCAATTGAGCTTAATGAGCATACTAATTATAACAACGCAGTAATGCATGGCGGGCTTAAAAGTGCGCAAACACATTTAGCGCAATACTTTTCAGGCTTGCTACCAAGTACTTATAAAACAACTCGAAACGAGCTTGATGGCTTTAATAACACCACAAAGTTTAGTACCTGGCTTGCCTTTGGCTGTGTAAGTGCACGGCAAGCTTATAACGTAGTTGAAGAGTACGAACATAAACATATCGCAAACGAATCTACTTATTGGATTAAATTTGAATTGCTATGGCGAGAATATTTTAAATGGCATGCACTTAAGGCAGGTAAAAGCCTGTTTAGCTTTAAAGGTCAAAAGCAAACAAAACCCCTTACTACATTTATGCCAAACCGATTTGCTGCGTGGTGTAATGGCTCAACACCCTACCCATTAGTAAATGCGATTATGAACGAGCTAAATGCTACGGGTTACATATCAAACCGTGCAAGGCAAATTGCAGCGAGCTGCTTAGTGAACGAACTTGGTCTTGATTGGCGTTATGGCGCAGCCTATTTTGAGCAACAACTTATTGATTACGATGTAGCCGCTAATTGGGGTAATTGGCAATATATAGCAGGTGTAGGCGTAGATCCGCGTGGTGGTAGGCACTTTAATATTGAAAAACAAACGTTACAGTTTGACCCGCACGCTGTTTACACTAATAAATGGCAAGGCAATAAAAATACCAGCACACAGCTCGATAACGTAAACGAAGTTGATTGGCCAATTTAAGCCGCCAATCAACTTTTACCAAGTAACGTTTAAAACAGCTCAGCAATGCCTATATTAATAGCGTAACCACCCAATGTTAAAAACAAAAATAAACACAGCGCCAGTAACAGCGGTTTAATACCCGCTTGGCGAATTGCCCCAACATGTGTGCGTAAGCCCAAAGCCACCATCGCAATGGTTAGTAATATATTATCAAACCAAACAACTGCGCTTGTAGCCACTTGAGGAATAACTGATAGCGAATGTAGACCACTTGCCACAATAAATAACACTGCAAACCAAGGGATGCTAATACCTGATTTATTATCCTCATTACTTATAGTATTACCTGCCTTTGCTCTTTTTTTACTTTGCCAAAACGATAAGCCCACTAAAAATGGCGCAAGCATCATCACCCTTAGCATTTTTTCTATAACGGCGGTATCTGCAGCATTGGCGCTTACAGCTGTGCCCGCTGCAACCACTTGCGCTACTTCATGAATAGTTGAGCCTACAAAAATACCGTAAGCGTGTTCACTCAGTCCCATGTAATCAAACATGATTGGATAGGCAAACATGCTTAACGTGCCAAACACCACCACCGTTGCCACCGCTACCGATACTTTATGCGCCTGCGCTTTTATAACCGGCTCAGTTGCCATAACCGCAGCGGCACCACAAATAGAGCTACCCGCGCCAATTAATATGGTTGTTTGTTCATCAAGCTTAAATACTCGTTTGCCAAGCTGTATTGCTAAGATAAACGTACCACTGAGCATAACAATGTCGGTTAGCAATCCACTCCAGCCAACGCCTGCTACCTGTGCAAAGGTAATTCTAAAACCAAATAAAATAATACCCGCTTTGAGTAAAATACTTTTAGCGTAATCAACACCTATATCGGTTCGCGTAGCAATGCGCGAAAAAACACTGTTGCCTACAATAATGCCAAGCACAATACCAATAGTTAAGGAGCTAAACTGGGCACTTTGCATTACCGGTAACTTACTCATGGCAACAGCAACACACGCTAAAACAATAACTAATAGCATTCCTAGCCACCAACGTGAGTTGGTATACTGCTTAGTATTAATACTGAAAGGCTGTGACATATCTTTAATTGCACTAAGCATAGTCATCCCTTAATAAAGTTATCGTAATTAATTGACTTCATTTTAAGAAAGCGCAAGATATAACTCCAATACATTAAAATCATGATTCGATAACTTAAGGTTATGTGATTTGAGAGGCACAATGAACTTGCATGCACTTCGGGTGTTTTATACGGTTGCTAAATTAGGCAGTTTTTCATCAGCAGCTGAGGCGCTTTTTATAAGCCAACCAGCTGTGTCTAAAGCTCTAAAAGAGCTTGAGTATCAGCTAAATATACAACTTATTGAGCGTGCATCTAAGGGGAAGAAACTCACCTTAAGTGAAGGCGGACAAGCACTTTTTGAACATGCTCGTAGTATTTTTGCCATAGAAAAAGCCGCCATTGAAGATATTAAATCACGTACAGGGCTTAAGCGCGGCACACTCGTTATAGGCACCAGTACAACCATTGCCAGCTATTGGCTACCGCCCTATTTAGCCAATTTTTGCGCACAATACCCCCATATAAAAGTAGAAGTACAAGTTGCCAATACTGCAAAAATTGAACACGCCCTACTTGAATGCACTATAGATTTAGCACTGGTTGAAGGCACACCAACCGAGCCGCATATTATAAGCAAGCACTGGCAAAACGATTTAATGAGTGTAGTTATACCCAGTAACTTTAAGCCCACGAAAGACTTAAAAGCATGGTTAAACAAACAATTTTGGCTACTGCGCGAGCCGGGCTCGGGCACTTTAGAAATGTCGGTTAAGTTATTAGCCCAACATGGCGTAATAGCAGAGTGCAGTATGCAATTGGGCAGCAACGAGGCAATAGCAAGGGCAGTAGCACAAGGAATGGGCGTGGCTTTATTGCCTAATGTAGTCACTGAGGATTTAGTGCAGCTTGGTAAATTAACGCGCCTGAGTCAAAAAAATAACGAGCAACTCTCTCGGCCACTGTATCAACTACACTATAAAGACAGACCGTCTTCACATGCCGCACAAGCATTCGAAAAAAGCCTGTTTAGTGAATAATGTTTATATGCGTAAATTTAACCGTTATATGTATGCTACGTATGTGCCAATTGCGAACGCTATTGACTTAAGATGCATGGAATCAAGATTTAATCCCTTTAGCTGAAGCCTCAATTGACGGCTTTTGTATCTAAGATCACTTTCAAACAATGAATAAAGACCCCCTAGTAAGCATGCTATGGGTGTTATCTGACAAACTAAAGAAGATTAAGTGTAGTGTAAGAAAAATTTAGTCATATAAAAACCCGCTAAATTAGCGGGTTCTAGTAAAACAGATTTAAAGACCTGCTGTGGATATTGAGCGATGATAGGGTGGAAAACTGCACCTACTGACTTAAACTTATTAAGCCCGCATGAACTTTTTTGCTATATTCTTTATCTCTAATGCAAAATACAAATTCAGCACTGGAGAAAAAATTAATTATAACTAAAGTGTCGGTATTTTTCATATCTAAAAAAGTATAATTAACTGTCTGACCATTTACACTAAACCATTTCGCATCCTTAAGCCTATTTTCTACCTCTACTTTATCTTTTTCATAAACAAAAGGGGTTGGAACAAATGAAATTGACTTACTCTTGATTAGTACCTCGCCAAACTCCCTAAAATAAAGCCCTTTCGCACATTTTTCCGCTGAATCTAAAACTATTTGTGTATGCTCTCTAGCATTCCATAGCCTAACTTTCTGTCCATTACGTTCCTCTATCTGTAAGTTATGTATAAAACTTCTTTTTAACTTACCATTATTATCAAATGTTTTACTGACACTATATAAGAGCTCATTTCCATCCTGCTGCGCTACCAAACCAATAAACACTTTAAAAATTTCATCTTGTTCTGAAGAGCCATTATTACAAGACTCACAAGCTTTTAAAGTATGTAAGTTTGGAATGATTTTCCTTGTCTCTTTAGGGTATAGACCTTTTTGTGGTAGGTGCTCTTTTGTTAACTTTTCCGTAAAACGACCACATAATGCGCACTCTAGAGCAGCCATAGAGACTTTCCTTAATAAGACATAACACAATAAAACTCAGTTCCCTCATGTATATAAATTGGTGACGGTACTATTTATATGATTATTCAAAACAGATATACATCAGATAAATCTCACTCAACATATAGAAGGAATCCAAAAGAGTAAATTTTTGGCTTCACACATTAAAGTATCAGGAGACTACTCATAGCAGCCCAACAGCTAACTTATAAACCTATTTGCTAAATCGTTAACCCCAAATACGAACAAGCTCTATTTACAAACCCTGTGTTAAATCTTGCGCCAATGTACCCGTTGGCTTTTCAATTACGCGTACTAACTCTTTACCATTTTGTTTTACTATAAACGTAGGTGTGTATTGTAAATCGTTAGCTTCTGCAATGCCTGCATCGTCTTGCTTGTTGTAACCTACGGCCACATAGTCAATGCTTGCAAGTTGTACTTTCGATGCATCAATTAACTTAATGAGTTTTGGCACTTCGCGCTCACTGTCGTGGCACCACGTTCCAAATAATACAATAAGCTCTTTGCCTTCTAGCTTTTGCATTAGGGCAATGTCTTGTGCTGTTGGCGTAAACGCTTTGTATTGTTCGTTAAACTTGTCGTAGGCGCTTAGCAGTACATCAGTGCTAATTCCGCCCGAAAACGGTGCATCAGCAGCGCAGCTTACAAGCGGCATGCTTAAAGCGCACAGTAAAATTAATTGTTTAAACATAAGGTTGCTCTTAATTTAGGTATTAATTTAGGTATTAAACGACTATACCCAATATTGAGTGTGGAGTGAACAACTCAAGACCGTTACTTTTTATCCATAAAAAAGTTAACTTGCGATAAGTTAGTTAAATATTCTCGCCTTACGTCTTTATTCTCAGCTAGCTTCTCTAAATTACCAATCAAGGTAACTAGTTTATTATGAGAATGGCTGCTTGTTTTTTTAAACTCATCTTGTTTTTCGTCGCTCTCAACACGCTCTTTTTTATTCATGTTGTAGCTGTTTTCGTTTTTTTCAAGCCAAATATCGTCAATTAAGCGAATGTCACTTTTGCTAATGGTTTGCTCTTGCATCGCCATTTGCAGCTCGTATTGATTAGTTTGCGGATTAAACTCAAACATTTTTGTATCAACATCAACCTCGTGAGACTGATCAAGCCCCACAAGCTCTTTATTTTTAACGGCGGTGTTTACGTTATAACTCTCTTCTTTGTTGTAATAATCAGGGCGACTGTATTGATAATCAAAATGGCTACTTACATTTTTACTTTGCGTTACACCGCTAAGCTCCCCTAATTGGGCTTGTTCAGTCGCTTGGCTTAGCTCAATTGTACTTTTAGGTTGATAATCGCCGTTATCCAGCGCATAAGAAAACGTAGCATCAAAATCAGCGAGCTTAGAAATCCCCGCACCCAATGTATTTGGCGCTTTATTACCTAGCCCTTGGTAACGGACATCGTTTGTAATCATGTTATCAACCAAATCGGCAACCATGGCGCGCCCGTCATTAAAGTGCTGAACTGCAAGTGACTCCAAATTGCTATAACGCTCAGCAGCCGACGACATACTCGCAAAAGCCCCTTTAAACAAAGCAAAACCTTGCTGCATTGCCTCATCGCCTTTGCGCCCAAATGCCGACTCTTTATCGTCTTTGGTGCTGTTTACTCGGCTATCTTCTAAGCTTTGATCTAGCGACGCTAAATACTGCTGCATTTGCTGCGTGTCTTTAGCGCCAATGGTTGACATATCGAGTGCAAAATCAATGTCGTTTTGCCCACCTACTGCTTTAAACACAAGTGCTTGCTGGTTTGATGCTTCATAAATGGAGTAGCTTAAATCAAGAGTATTCTCTGCAGTATCAAGCGCATCATTTTGCGTTGTTGAAAACGACACATTAAAACCGGCTAACTGCTCACTATTAAAGCCTGCTAAAAAATCTAAGCTCATGTCTGTTTGGTTTGGCACTATAAGAGGATTAAATGAATTTTCACTCACTTTAAAAAACTCATCGGCCATTTCACCAACACCCGCCATAACCTGCGTTAAAGCCGTATGTTCAGCCTCAGATAAATTGCCATTAACTTCGTAACTTATGCCAAAGCCATCTATCGCTTCACCTGTTTCTTCGTCATAACCTTGCGATGAGTTAAAGGTAATGTTTATAACATCGCCTTCTTTAGTTTTTACCGAGAGCTCAAACAAGTAGTTATCGTCATCCTCGTATTTTGCGCGATTAAGGCTTTCCATGTAAGGATTAAGTGAGCGCTCAACACGTTGCTGGCTTGAGGCTAAAAACGTTTTTTGCTCATGCCCAAGCTGACCTAAACTCGATAAAATATCGCTGGTATTAGCATAAGCACCCTGAATATTTTTAACTGACGTATTTAATCGCTCAATTAATTGGGTACTGTTTTCGTTTTTTAATAACCCCTCATGCTGAGAACTTATTACGGTGCGCAGGGCAAGTTCTTCATCGGAGAGTTTATAGTTAAGCGTGCTCGGCGTGCTTGAAATTGTAAATAACGAGGTAAGTTGCTGCTGTAAAACGTCCCCTACTTTTTGATTGCTGGCTAGTGCTTCGTCAATAGTTTCGTTATTTAGCTGGCTTAGTTGTTTTTCGGATATTTTGGGGGCGTTAGTTTGTAAATCATTAATAGCTTGAAGGTCGCTACCGGTTAGTAGCGAAGGACTCACAGAGGTTTGGTTAGCGTTATTAACTGATTGAGCAAGTAAAGTACTTAAATTAGACTGGCTGCCAAGTGCATTATTAACCATGATTATCCTTAATCGCTAAACCCTATTAAGTAATTTATCGGTCGCAGCATTAAAAGCTTTAGCTTAAGGAGACGTTTTTTACCTATTATTTATACAAACAACCCATTAATAAATTAAATAAGCATAAATGACGTAAATCTAAACCGGATAAGCGTAGGTCGGATAAGTACAGCGCCATCCGACAATTCACCACTCTATTTATTTACAACACGCCTGACTCTTAAGGGCTATTCTGTTCGCTTACCACTTTCATTTGTTTCTTTTATTCTTTGTACTAAAAAGTCGACCGCCGCTTTTACCTTTGGTACTAAATAGCGCTGCTTTTGATACAACAAATAAACCGCCATGGTCGCATTTTGGCTTATCGCTAACTCATGCTCAAATTTAAGCTCTTGTAATTGGCCAGACTCAAGGTATGAGTCGAGCGCCCACCGAGTTGACATTAAAATGCCCTCACCATTACATGCTTTTTTAGCCAGCCACGATCCGTTATTTGAAATAGCGACCGCAGGGCCAGAAACGTCGTGCCATTGCTCATCCACTTTACATAACCAAGGTGTTGGCCCCGCTGGCGTTTTAAAATAAAGGCCACTGTGGCCCTTTAATTCCATAACATTAGTAGGTACACCGTATTTTTGTAAATAGCAGGGTGACGCGACAGGAATAAAGCCGTTATCCATTAGTTTTATTGCTAGCACGCGCTCATTTGGCGCATAGCCACCGCGAATAGCAATATCAACATCGTCACGCCCAAGTGTCGACAGCTCATCACTTAAGCTAACATCTAATATAATTTCGGGGTATAGCGCGCTAAATTCATCAAGCAAAGGCAGTAATATTTTGTCACCAAAACTCACCATTGAGCTTATACATAATCGCCCCATTGGTGTTGTTTGATAACTGCGTACAGTTTCGTGGCTTTGCTCTAGCTGATTTAATATTTGCTGAACATCGTTATAGTAAATTTGCCCCACTTCGGTCAATTTAACTATGCGGGTAGAACGCTTTAAAAGCGTCGCCCCTAGGCTTTTTTCTAAATCAGCAACTCGCCGCGACAACGACGAGGGCGGCACATCAAATGCTTTGGCGGCTTTGGTAAAACTGCCCGTTTCAACCACTTTAATAAAATACCGTATGGCTTTTAGTTGATCCAAGTTGCCTCTCCATTAAATAAAATGCTTTATTGTCTTAAAGACAAAAGTGATTCGCATTTTCCCCTATATATAAGCAAATTAAAACAAGTAATAATGTACTCAACCTAAAGACAGGGACTTAAATTGCATTTTTTGGCAATTAAACACCTTCACTCAATGATGGAAAGCTGACTTATGATTACTTTGCACGGTTTTGCTGCTAGCAACTATTACAACCTAGTTAAACATGTACTTTTACACAAACAACTGCCATTTAAAGAACACCTTGTTTACGGCGGTAGTGAAGAGTTACTAGCAATCAGCCCTGCAGGCAAAGTGCCTGCAATCACAACAGCTAACGGCCTTAATATTTCTGAGTCGAGTGTTATTTGCGACTTTATAGAAGAGTCGTACCCACAAACCCCGCTATATCCTAAAGATGCAGGTGAGCGCGCAGTTGTACGTCAAATTATGAAAATGGCAGAGCTTTATTTTGAACTGCCAAGCAGACGGTTTATCCCTTATGTATTTTCAGGCGCTAAAGTACCTGAAACAACTAAAGCCGAAGTACGCCAAGTATTAACTCGTGGTGTAACCGCTTTGAGTAGCGTGTGTAAGTTTTCACCTTGGATTGCAGGCGAGCAATTTACAATGGCAGACATTTACGTTTATTACGTAAACACCATAGTTAGCGCCTTTGGCTCAAGCCAGCTTGATTGGGATGTACTAGCACAAGTTCCCGGTATGAAAGAGTGGAACGAATCAATGAGCCAATTAGCCATTGCCCAAAGCATAGAGGCCGATCGCCAATCAAATATGGCTGAATTTATGCAAAAAGTGAAAGCGCAAATTCAAGCAGCAAACACTAAATAACGCGTAGCTATAAAAGTATCTATTCTAAATTTTAATTACTAACACAGTATCGCCAATACAATAATGTTATTGGCTTAACAAATTTAATTCTTTGCAGGAGACACCTATGACAGATAAAAATATCCAACTTACTTCAACTATCAGCGAAGACAATAAACTTACACTTGCCTTAAAAAACATCGAGATGCCAAAGCCGAATGCCGATGAAGTAGTTATTCGCATTGAAGCTGCACCATTAAACCCATCAGACTTAGGCGTTTTATTCAGCGCAGCTGATATGTCTACTGCAAAACAATCGGGTACTGATGAAGACCCAGTAATTACTGCCGATGTTCCAGCTCAATTTATGCCATCACTTAAAACCCGTGTTGGAAAAGCAACCCCTGTAGGTAATGAAGGCGCAGGCACCGTAGTGGCAGCAGGCTCATCACCAGCCGCACAAGCATTAATGGGTAAAACCGTTGCAGTAATTGGCGGCGGTACGTATCGTCAATTTATATGTGCCAATGTACAAAGTTGCCTAGAGCTAAAAGAAGGGACTACTGCTAAAGAAGGTGCATCATCTTTTGTTAACCCACTTACCGCACTTGCAATGGTAGAAACCATGCGCGCTGAAGGCCATAAAGCCATTATTCATGCTGCTGCAGCTTCTAACCTTGGCCAAATGCTAAACCGTATTTGTATTGCCGATGGCGTTGATTTAATTAATATTGTTCGCAAACCAGAACAAGAAAAATTACTGCGCGATATGGGTGCAAAATATATTGTTAACTCAAGCAGCGACACTTTTCTTGCTGACCTAACAGCTGCAATAATCGAGACCGGTGCAACTATAGCGTTTGACCCTATTGGTGGCGGCCAACTAACAAGTGACATTCTTAACTGTATGGAAGTTGCAGCTGCGCGCGATATGAAAGAGCACACAATTTATGGCTCTGATACATTTAAACAAGTGTATATTTATGGTGCACTAGACCGCGGCCCTATTACGTTAAACCGTAACTTTGGCTTTGCTTGGGCTGTAAACGGGTTCTTGTTATTTAATGCTTTAGGTAAATTAGGCACAGATACAGTAATGAAAATGCGCAAACGCGTTGCTGATGAAATCACAACTACATTTGCGAGCAACTACACACACGAAGTGTCATTAGCTGAGGTATTACATTTACAATCAATCGCGGCTTATTCTAAACAAGCTACCGGGGAGAAGTACTTAATTAAACCTCAAGCTTAATTGAATATTCTTCGTTAGAAATATAAAAGCAGATGCTAATTAGGTATCTGCTTTTTTGTCGTAATAAAAACTTAAAAATATAATGAATGCGCAATAGGCTCGCTAATTGTTATTGAATTTATAATTTTTAATACACTCATTCAAGCCATCAATGAAATTTTGGTGTAAATGAATATCTAAATTACTTAACGCATTTAAGAACGTATCTTTAGAAATATCACCTGGGATCACCTTCTAGCATTATAAAATTTCAACAAAGATCATCTTTGATCAAACCACTCAATAATTGTACTAATTAATGCAATTAGTCATAAATCTGTAACTTTGATCCGCGATAATCTCTATCCGATAAATAAATAGACTCAAGAAGACTAAGTAAGATGAGTACACCCTTAGTGCAACTAACATTTGCACTGCAATCATTTGATGATTCTATGTCTGCGGCGATGAGCCACGCTATGGAATATGAAAAGCTATCGCTAAAAGCCAATGCTGCGCATAACATTACGCTGCAGTGTGTGTTGCCTGATGGCGCAAATGAGAGCGATGTTATTTCACTAAGTGCAACGCAGCCCAGTGCGCGTGGGGCGCAGTATTTTACTGAAAAAACGCTGAGCAATGCGGATCTTGAATCTGGTACTGTAAACCTAACTTTAAGTAACATTACACAAAGCCAGTGTTTTGTAGTGCAAATGATGCTGCATGGAAAAAACACGACTTTAAAAGAAAGCCAACAGCTCGATGTGTACATTAAAGCATTTGATCAAGGCTATATTCCTGAGCAAATAAAAACTGAACATACCAAGTCACAGGGCGTTCGTAGCTACTTTGCAAGTATGGGTTCTACGTTTTTATCGCTGTTTTAGTGCTGACTGCACTTAAATTACGCGACGCTACTTATAAGTTATTAATCTGCAAAACTTACTTTACCCATAGTAACTCCCGCAATACCTTGTGCAGTATTACTTAGGTGTTGCTGCTCTCCGGCTAGGCATTCGTTTGCTAAAATAGCAAATAACACGGCCTCTTTTGCGTCGGGATTTATACCTAAATCGTCGGTGTTTTTAAAAGCCTTAATACGTGGGCAAAGCGCTTTAAGTTGCGCCATTATTAATGGGTTGTGAATACCCCCACCACTTGCATACACCACACAATTTTGTTCGCGCTCTGCACACTCGTTTAATGCATTTGCTATAGCGGTTGCTGTAAAGGTATTTAAGGTGGCCATTACATCTTCATGGCTTAAGTGCTGTGTATTTGTAAGCTGCTGTGCGGCGTTTAAATACGCTAAGCTAAATACCTCTGGCCCTGTGGTTTTAGGCATTGGGAGTTTAAAAAATGCGTTATTACATAATGCATTTAATAATGGTGTATTTACCTTGCCTGCTTTTGCTATTTTTGCGCCATCGTCATAATGTAGCCCAGTAAAATGTTGCTGTACGTAGGCATCCATAATGGTATTACCGGGGCCAATGTCGGAGCTAAACACACCGTTTGCATCACCATTTTTGGGTAAAAACGTTAAGTTAGCTATGCCGCCCATATTTAGCAAAACCCGACTCTCCACAGCGCTCGAAAAATACAAATAATCGCCATACACAGCAAGTGGTGCGCCCTCGCCCCCTGCGGCTATGTGTTTTTGCCTAAAGTCCCCAATGGTAGTAATACCCGTAGTAACGGCTATTTGGTCACTGTCGCCAATTTGTAAAGTGCCGTTATTAAAGTCTTTATGGTTATGCTGCGACTGCGGGCAGTGGTAAATGGTTTGTCCGTGGCTTGCTATTACATCAATACTTGCCGGGTTTATTTGCCAAGTATGTAAGCACTGGTTAACCATATCGCCATGGAGTTTACCTACCCACGGGTGCAGTAAAGTAACAAGCTCTAAATCGCATTCTCGCTTAGCAAATACCTGCTTTATTTTAGTTTTATAATCGTCGTTGTAATCAACAGTGGTAAAATTTAAAACCTCAATGTGTGTATTTAAGCCCGCGCCCGTTACTTTACATAGTGCAACATCAAGCCCATCCAACGAGGTACCGCTCATTAAACCAATAATTAAACGGCTTGGTTTTTGGGCGCTGTTATAAAGAGCTTTAATGTGAGGGTGCATAATGGCATCTAAAATAGGTGTAATATTTTGCTTATATTAGAGGACTTTAAAACAAAGTAATAGCCGTAAACCGTTTAATTTAGGTTCTGATTGTTTAACGTTAAAATGATTGTTAAGTTAGTGTGCATACTAAAAATTTATGAAAAAATATGATCACCCTCAGAGAGTTTAAAGCCCAAGACGCGCCTTTTATTATTAGCACCCTAAATGATGAACAGGTAACGCGTTATTTATCGTCAAAAATTCCGTTTCCGTATACGCAAGCCGATGCTGATTGGTGGATAAACCAAGGCTCAAAAAACGGCGTAATTGACGCAACGGCTAAGGCCATTGAGGTTAATGGACAATTTGCCGGCTGTATTGGCATAACTCCCGGCGAATTTGAATACAGCCACAGTGGCGAAATTGGTTATTGGCTAAATAAAGCCTATTGGGGGCAAGGCATTATTACTCGCGCTATTGAACTTATATGCGAAGAAGCGTTTGCAAACTCACACTTAAACAGAATTTTTGGCGCTGTGTTTGCTGGTAATACCGGCTCTATGAAAGCACTTATTAAAAGTGGCTTTGAGCAAGAGGCTGTGCTTAAACAGGCCATTTATAAAAACGGGGTGTTTTACAATAGCCATATTTTTAGCAAGCTAAAATAAACCATTTAGAATAAATACTCTGCAAAGCTTGAATTATCAACCACCCGCCCAAAACTCCTTTATTAAGGTACGCATTGTACATATTCATACTGCTTAGCCGCGCATTATTGTTTAGCTGATCACGATTTTTAAAGCGTAAACATTCGGTAAGTAGTTTATTTATATTAATAGGAGATCTTTTATGTCTACGACTAGTCGCCAACTTACTCTTGAATCACGCCCTAATGGCGCTCCAACAGATGAAAACTTTAAATTAAAAACGGTAGAGCTTCCTGCATTAAAAGACGGCGAGGTTTTACTACGCACTATTTACCTATCGCTAGACCCGTATATGCGTGGTCGTATGAGTGATGCTAAGTCGTACGCTGACCCTGTTAATATTGGCGATGTAATGGTTGGCGCAACAGTGTGCCAAGTAGAAGAGTCTAAAAACGATAAGTTTAACGAAGGCGAATGGGTCCTTGCCTACACAGGTTGGCAAGACTACGCCATTACCGACGGCGAAGGCTTAATGCAGTTAGGTAAAGAGCCTGCAAACCCTTCATACGCATTAGGTATTATGGGTATGCCTGGCTTTACTGCTTACATGGGTTTACTTGATATTGGCCAGCCTAAAGAAGGCGAAACCGTAGTTGTTGCAGCAGCAACAGGCCCAGTAGGTGCAACGGTTGGTCAAATAGCTAAAATTAAAGGCTGTAAAGTAGTCGGTGTTGCTGGTGGTAGCGAAAAATGTGCACACGCCGTTGAAAAACTAGGGTTTGATGCCTGTATTGATCACAAAGCTGATGACTTTGCAGAGCAGTTAGAAAAAGCCTGCGATAAAGGCATTGATGTTTACTACGAAAATGTGGGCGGTAAAGTATTCGACGCCGTATTACCACTATTAAATACCGCAGCGCGCGTACCATTGTGTGGTTTAGTATCGCAATATAACGCAACTAGCTTACCAGAAGGCCCAGACCGTTTAGGTATGCTAATGGGTCAATTGCTTACTAAGCGTATTAAAATGCAAGGCTTTATCATTTTTGATGATTACGGCGACCGTTACGACGAGTTTGCACAAGACATGCAAAAATGGCTACAAGACGGAAAAATTCAATACCGTGAGCACATGGTAGAAGGCATCGAAAATACAGTAAGCGCGTTCAACGACATGATATGCGGTAAAAACTTTGGTAAAACTGTGGTTAAAATTAATAACCCACTTTAATTTTAAACGGCTTGTAAGGCCAAGTCCTTACAAGCCACAAAAGGACTGACATGATCAAACTACACCATTTAAATAAATCACGTTCTAAACGCGTAATTTGGCTTTTAGAAGAGCTAAATGTTGACTACGAAATTGTGGCTTATCAGCGTAATAAAGACACCTTCTTAGCCCCTGACGAACTAAAGCATATTCATCAACTTGGTAAGTCACCGGTAATTGAAGATGGCGGTTTAATTATTGCTGAATCAGGCGCTATTACCGACTACCTTATTTCTAAATACGGTAACGGTAAATTTGCTCCAAAAGTAGATACCGCTGAATATGTTGACTACCAGCAATGGCTGCACTTTGCAGAAAGCTCAGCAATTTTACCGCTTTTACTTAAAATGTTTGTACTAAAAGACGGCGCTAAAACGCAGTTTTTAGAAGGCTATGCCGACGCTGAAACAGCTAAAGTAATTAGCTACTTTAACGACCGCCTTGAAGGTAAACGTTATTTAGTGGGCGATACCCTAACGGGCGCTGACTTTATGATGTCGTTTATTGTTGAAATAGTCAAAAACTCAGGTCAATTAGCGCACTTTAAAAACCTCGTTAAATACGACGAACAATTACAAAGCCATGAGAAGTTTCATACAGCTAATGAGCTAGAAGCAAAGTACGACTAAACTTTTATATAACACTAAGGGGCATTTAGCCCCTTTTTTAATGCCTGAAAAACACTCCTCATTAAAGTTACGCTTGTAAACTAAATTAACAAACAATCCCTTATTGCTAATAAAACTTTAATTAATAAGGCATAATGCTGCTATTGTTTTAGAATAATCACTAATAATACAAGCTGCTCTTGCGCGTATTGACTCACACTTGGGATCAACCATGACCATAAACATGCGTTTAACGACTGGCTTTGGCGTAATTTTATCAATGATGCTTATTTTAACCATTATTGGAATTTCGCGCGTTAGCCTCATTAATAATAACATTACCCACATGACCGACGTAAATTCGGTAAAGCAACGTTACGCAATTAACTTTAGAGGCAGCGTACACGACAGAGCAATAGCCGTGCGCGATGTAGTGCTAATTACCGATCAAAGCAGTTTAAGCACAGTGTTAAAGAACATAAAAGAGCTAAACGCATTTTACCAAACGTCAAGCCGGTCTATGGCCGAGCTAATGGGTAATATGAATAATGAAGAACGCGCTCTAATTAATAAAATAAATCAAATAGAGCAGCGCACTCAACCTTTCATTCAAGGTGTAATAAACGCTAAAAATGCAGGAAACCTAAACGAAGCTGAGCGCATTTTATTAACCGATGCGCGCCCTGCGTTTACCCAGTGGCTAAATGTTATAAACCAATTTATAAACCTACAAGAACAAGCAAATCAAACCACCACTATCGATACTCTCGATATTGCCAGCTCGTTTAAAATTTGGATGATTTCGCTCACCGCGCTTGCCTTTTTAATAGGCACAAGCGTTGCGTATGTTATTAGCCAACTGATCAGAAATTCAGTAGGTGGCGAACCACAAGAAGCTGCTGAAGTAATTGCCCTTATTGCGCAAGGCGACTTAAGAGGTGATGTACAGTCGTGTTGCCCAAATAGTATGATGGCTTCTGTAGGGGTTATGCAATCTAAATTAAAAACCATTGTAGATAGCATTATTAACTCATCTGAAGAGCTTTCTACTCACTCTGCAAGCGTAGCGTCTGGCTCGCAGCAAGCACTTAGTGCCGCTGACGCACAAGTAACTTATACAAACTCGGCAGTAAGCAGCCTAGAAGAAATGAGCCGTAGTATCCATGCTGTAGCCGACTCAGTTAGGCAAACAGAAGATAACTCAAAAATAACCGCGCAATTATCGCAGCAAGGTAGTATTGCAGTGCAAAAAGTAGCGGCCGAAATTGAGCAAATCTCAGTAACCGTAAAAGCCACAGTTACCCAAGTAAACGTGTTGCAAGAACATGTAAAACACATTGGCGATATTTTAAGTGTGATCCGCAGTATTTCCGATCAAACAAACTTGCTTGCGCTAAATGCGGCAATAGAAGCTGCAAGAGCAGGCGAAACAGGCCGAGGGTTTGCTGTTGTTGCTGACGAGGTAAGACAACTTGCCCAGCGCACTGGCGACGCAACAGGCGATATTGAAAAGATGATTTTGCAAGTACAAGAAAACACGCAAGCGTCGGTAACAGCTATGGAAACCACAGTACCACAAGTAGAAAATGGCCTAACGCTTACTCACGAAGCAAACGAGTTACTGCATCAAATACAGCAACAAGCTAACGATTCATTAAGTAACGTGCTTGAAATTGTTGAATCAACATCAAACCAAGTAGCCACCGTGGCGCAAATTAGTACTGGCGTAGAAGAAATTGCCAGTATGTCCAAAGAAACCAGCATGTCGCTTAACAGTAACGCACAAGAAGCCGTTGCATTAGCTGACCTCTCAAACACACTTAAAAAGTATATTAGCTACTTTAAAGTTTAATTTTTATAGTAAGCAATAAACAAAGGGGCTTTTAAGCCCCTTTGTCGTTTATGTACTTTAATAATAGCGGACTATATACCCGCTAAATCGCGCTCGGTAATACACTCACCCGACGCCATTTCAAACTCGCGACATACTAATGGGCGGTTTTCGTAAATAGAGCACATAAGCGTATTACGGTCGAGTGCTTGGCACCAGCCGTCGTCAGCGCGTTTCATTACTTCGCTGCCCCATTTATCGTATTCTATATAGTTAAAAGGCACGCCGGTGTCGGTTACTATGCGCACTTCTAATTGGCAACAACAGGCTTGGCAGTTAGCACACGTAACGGGCTCTGGGGTAGTAGAAATATTTTCAATGGGGATAACAATATGAGGCATAGTGGCTTACTTTTTTGAATAAGCCACTAGGATACAGTAACTAATTTAACGCGCTAGTAGTTTTGCTTTAATATCGCTGTAACGCATTTGCTCACACAGTGCAAAACCACTCAGCTGGCGTACTTTATTACGTGCAAATAACGGCACACTCATCCCTGCTAAAAAGCGGCATTGGGTTTCAATACCCACATTATGATTACCTTTGCCTGCCATATGCGCTAAAAACTCATCTACTTTTTGATAAATAAGTTGCTCGTCAATATATGCAGGCTCTATAGAGTATTCAAGCTTAACCGCATGGCCTCTACATACACTACAATGCCCACATTGCTCAGGTGCATTTTGATCGTCAAAATAGCGCGCTAAGTTATAGCTTAAGCAACTTTGTAGCTCAAAAAAGCGTACCAGTGCAGCAATACGTTTAATTTCGGCCTGTTCTTTATCGGTAAAGTAGTCGTGAAGTTGCTGGGCAAGTTCTGGGTTATTTATAACCTCGCTATGCACTTTGTATACTTGGGTAATACGTTTGGTTTCAAGCGTTATTAGGTTTTTTTCGGCTAGGTAATCAAGAGCAGCCACTACGCGTTTTCGATCAACCTGCGCAGCTTGTGTAAGGGAGTCAAAATTTAGCGTACCCCATATTTTTTTAAAATCGGTGTGGCTAAATATTTGTGTTAAAAATGCTTGGCGTTGCTCGTCAAAATGGCTTAGTAGCTCGTTTTTATCAACCAAAAATTTGTATTTAAAATCGGCGTAGTAAGCATATTGCGGCGTTATAGCGCCTTGCATTTCAAGCTGTACAAGTAAGGTTTTAAGGGCCAGTTGCCTAATATTACTTTCGCTCGATAGGCTGTATTCTTGCATTTCCCATTGCTGGTGGCTTTGGCGAATATCGTTAATTACGTATTCAATACCGCTAAGCTCAGGGGTGTCGCCATATACAAAGTTTTCAACCGTATTTAGGCCGTCTAGGTTAGCAAGCGTGTAACAATTTGATGGATTGCCATCGCGCCCTGCTCGGCCAATTTCTTGGCTGTAGTTTTCTATCGATTTTGGTAAGTCGTAATGTATAACAAAGCGAATATCCGATTTATCAACGCCCATACCAAAGGCAATGGTAGCCACCACTACGTTAATTTTACCGCCCATAAAGTCATCTTGAATTTGCCAGCGTAGCGTATCTTCAAGCCCTGCATGGTAAGCAACGGCATGCACGCCTTGCGCACTTAGCACATTAGCAACTTGCTCAGCGCTTTGCTGTAGCGTTACATACACAATACCTGGGCCACTTTGCGCGCGCACAATGTTGGTAAGCTCTGTGTTTTTATCGGCGGTTTTAACGCTCAACACACTTAAATCTAAATTAGCGCGGTAAAAACCCGTTTGCACAATGCACTCAGGCGCAATAGCAAAGCGCTCTGCCATATCGCGTTTTACTTTTTTAGTGGCCGTTGCAGTAAGTAACAACACTAAAGGAATATTAAGCTCTTCGCGGTAACGCGGTAGTTTAAGGTAGTCGGGTCTAAAGTTATGGCCCCATTCAGATATACAGTGCGCTTCGTCTACCACTAACATCGAAAGCGCCACTTGGCTTATAAACTCTCTAAAACGCTCGTTTTTAAAGCGCTCAACCGACACCATTAATACTTTAATTTTACCGTTTCGCACATCATTCATTACGGTGCTGCTTTGCATTTGATCTTGGCTCGAATCAAGGCTAGCCGCGTAAATACCTTTGCTATTTAAAAAGCTAATTTGATCTTTCATCAATGCAAGCAAAGGCGAAACCACTAAGGTTAAATTTGGTAAATGCAACGCAGTTAATTGATAGCACAACGATTTACCCGAGCCGGTCGGAAATATAGCCAACGACGATTGACCATTTAAAAGCTGCTCTATAGTTTGTTGTTGCCCTGTTCTAAATTGGCTAAAACCAAAGTGCTGCTCAAGTGATTGAATTAGTGGCGTGGTCATAAATGTCCTTTTGATGTTTTTAAACAGCGATTTAACTGCACAGCTAGGCGATAAGAAAGTGAGTATAACTTATATACCTTTGATCATCATTTTTTGCTGACATATCCTTTATTTAGGCGCAAACTAGGCACCCATTAAATAAGTAGTAACTACTTGTTGCCAAAATAATTTATTGATACCCAAGTCACCTTAAAAAACTAATAAAAAATACAGATCACTTGGGTATATTATTTTTAAGGGCAACGTTATGAGTATTACAATACCTAAAATCGTCGTTATTGGCGGTGGTGCTGGCGGATTAGAACTTGCAACCCAACTGGGGCATAAGCTAGGGAAAAAAAAACAAGCAGATATACTGTTAATAGACAAAAACCGTACCCACATATGGAAGCCGTTACTGCACGAAGTAGCGACAGGCTCTATTGACCCTGATTTAGATGGCGTTGTGTATTCAGCCCATGCCGCAAAACATCATTATCGTTTTCAACTTGGCACCTTTTGCAATATAGACCAAAGCAATAAAACAATTACCCTCTCCCCACTTAACGACGAGTTAGGCCACACTATTTTACCTGGCCGTACAGTTCGTTACGATCACCTTGTTATTGCCATCGGCAGCGTAAGTAACGACTTTAATACCCCTGGTATAAAAGAGCACTGCTACTTTTTAGATTCAAGCCAACAAGCAGAGCGCTTTCAGCACTCATTACTAGATAGCTTTACGCGCCTTCATCAAGACGACAACCAACAGCAATCACTTAATATTGCCATTGTAGGCGGCGGTGCTACGGGTGTTGAACTCTCAGCTGAGCTTTACCATGTGTCTGAGCTATTAAAGCTTTATGGCTTAACAAATATGTCGTCTAAGCGTTTGCATATTCATTTAATTGAAGCCGGACCGCGTATTTTACCTGCATTACCAGAGCGTATTGCCGTAAGTGCCAAACGCGAGCTATTAAAGCTTGGCGTAAACGTGCGCGAACAAACGCAAGTAAAAGAAGGTACCGCACAAGGCTTTATCACCAAAGATGAAGAACACATTGATGCTGACATTATGGTGTGGGCGGCAGGCGTAAAAGCACCTGATTTTATTAAAGACTTAGGTGTTTTTGAGCTTACTCGTAGCAATCAAATTCAAGTAAACGAGTTTTTACAAAGCACCGTTGACGAAAGCATTTTTGTATTAGGCGATTGCTGCGCATTTACCCAAGCCGATGGCAAGCAAGTACCACCACGCGCACAATCGGCGCACCAAATGGCGTTATGCGTCGAAAAAAATCTAATCGCAACATTAAAGCAGCAACCACTACGTGGCTTTAAATACAGCGACCATGGCTCGTTGGTTAACTTATCGAGCTACAGCACCGTGGGTAACTTAATGGGTAACCTAACCAGCAATACCTTTTTTATTGAAGGTAAAATTGCCCGCTTTATGTATATATCTTTATACCGTATGCACCAACGCGCCATACATGGCAGCGCAAAAACCTTTGCATTATGGATAAGCGAAAAAGTGTTGCGTGTAGTGCGTCCTAAAATGAAATTGCACTAATCTATATATACTAAATTAAAGACAGTGAGCGTTATCACTGTCTTTAATTTTTAACATTGTCTGTGTAGAGTATTTAAAACAACTAAGGGAATTGGGTTATGACGGGTAAAACGCTAATTTTTAACTTTGACGGCACAGGAAACGAGCCCCGTGACGCAGAACAATTTAGCTCAGATCATTTTAAAGAAGACTCTAATATTACCAACATTCTAAAACTGCATTTACTGCTTGGCGGTAAATTAGAAGACTCCCCCATTACTCCTTTTGCTAACCAACTCAGTTTTTATTATCAAGGTATTGGCACTAAAGGCAGCCGCCTTAAACGCATTTTAAACCAAACCCTTGCACCTCGTGGTGACGACGTAGCCAGTATTTTAAATCAAGCATTAAGCGACTTTAAAGCTCACTATCAACTAGGCGATACCATACTGCTAACAGGCTTTAGCCGAGGCGCTGCGCTTGCCAGACGTTTTGCTAAATGTTTAGAACCTTTAATAAGCAACAACGTGTATGTATGTGTGTTTGATACCGTCGCCTCTATTGGCTTGTCAAAAGTAAGTAAAGCCACACGTGGCGCAGAACACGTTATTTTTGAAAACCACACCATTGCCAACAACATTACTCACGCGCTGCACTGCGTAGCCCTTGACGAAAAACGCCGCGCCTTTGAACCCACACTCATGAACCATCAAAACAATATTACCGAGCTATGGTTTGCAGGTGCGCATTCAGACATTGGCGGCGGTTACTACCGCGATGGCCTAGCCGATATTAGCTTGCGCTATGCACTTGAGTGGTTAATAGAACAACCACTTAATATATCGTTACTCACTAGCCACGATATAGATTACGAAACCCTACTCCCCGATAGCAACTTAGTAGCACAAGATGACGTAACAGTAACGCCCGATCCGCTCGCATTAAGTCATCAACAAAATTACTTTTGGTTTAACCCGTTTTTTAAATTAGTAGATAGAGAGTGCTATGTATTAATTGATGACGAAGCTAGCAACCTTGAGCCCTTAGTACACTACAGCGTAGCCGAACGCATTAATAAGCTAACCAGTTATCGCCCAGAATCGCTTAAAAAATTGCATTACAAAATTAGCTACAACGACAACACCACGCTCAGTTTTATTGGTTTAAGCCAACACATAGAACTGGCTAATCAAAACATGAGTGTGCTGAGCATTAACCAAAGCCAAGATGTAATGGTATTTGCCTCTGAGCAATACAACGCAACCGGGCTCATGCTAGAGCAAGGCGCTACGTACCGCTTTACCCCATACCCAAATCAATATTGGTTTGACGATGGCATAAAGTGCACGCCATTAGGCTGGAACCGCGACAACGTACAACTTGGCGTAAAAGAAATCCCCATGGCTGTGCTTGAACCATTTAGACGATTTCCTCGCGCACAATGGTTTTCACTCATTGGTGCTATTAATAAAAACGACGACCACCTTTTTGAAATAGCCAACGGCGCCGATATTAAAATAGATAAATCAGGCGAGTTTTGCCCATTCGCAAACGACCTAAGCCGCTTTTATGGCGCTAATGCCGGTAAAATAAAAGTGAAAGTAACGCGGCTGGGATAAGAGGAAACCGAGGCTTTTAAAATGTAGGCCGAAATTTACATCGCACTTTGGCTTTATAAAAACACTCGCGAGGTATAAAACCTCACAAACCACCGCACTCAACAAAACCGTAGGTGCGATTTTACATCGCGCTTTCGCTTTATAAAAACACCCGCGAGGTATAAAACCTCACCTACATTAATTAAACCACTGCACTCAATAAACCCGTAGGTGCGATTTTACATCGCGCTTTGCTCTTATAAAAACACCCGCGAGGTATAAAACCTCACCTACAATAATTAAACCACTGCACTGACAAAACCGTAGGTGCGATTTTACATCGCGCTTTCGCTTTATAAAAACATTAAGCGAGGTATAAAACCTCACCTACAACAATTCAAACACCTATTCGCCTCGCGTAATGAGGCAAACAATATGTGTAATTGCCTCATTAGGCAATTTTGTAACGTGTACTACGCCCACCTGCAGCAGTTTTTGTTAAAAATCCAAGCGTTTGCAAGTCCGATAAATGGCGTGTTGCGGTGGCACGGCTAACCTTAGCCACCTTTTGATACTGACTCGCACTAATACCCTGTTCAAATTGGCCATCAAGTAACTTATTAAGCACTTTTACTTGCTGCTCACCTAACTTTGTTTGATCTTTACTTGCCCAGTAATTGGTTTTAAAAATTGTTTGCTCAATATTATTAAGCGTATGGTGTATCGCATTATTGAGCGTACGTAAAAACCATTTAATCCACTTTGTAATACAAAGATCTCCACGTTGAGTGGCTTCAAGCACCTCGTAGTAGCTTTTTCTGTCTTCTAAAATAGCCACCGACATAGCGTAAAACCGAATCGACTCAGCATGTTCTTGCGCTAATGCCAGGTCGGTTATAAGCCGTGTAATACGCCCATTACCATCCTCAAGTGGATGTATTGTTACAAACCATAAGTGTGCAATAGCTGCCCGAATAAAAGGATCTATTTGAGGTTCGTTTTGCGTTTTGTTAAACCAGTTAAAAAATAGCGAAAGCTCTTTATTTACTCGCTCTTTAGGAGGCGCCGTAAAATGTAATACCGGTTTATCTAAGCGCCCCGATACCACTTGCATTGGCTGGTCACCACGCAATTGCCCGCCCTCAATTTTAGTAAATAAGCTTTGCTCATCTGCAAACAATAAGCGATGCCAATTAAGCACTCGCTCTAAATTAAGCACAGAGTCTGTGTTATTTATTGCATCAAGCATAATCTCTGCAAGATTATCGCTTTGCACTGTTGTTGGGTAAGGTTGCTCATTAATATTGAGCTTTTTAGCAAGAGAAGAGCGTACCGAAAATGCATTAAGCTTTTCACCCTCAATCGCACTGGAGTGAATAATATTTGCAAGTAAAGTATCAAGGGCTTGCTGCTTTTGTTGAGCACTTTGCACGCCCATACGCCCTACTAATAAACCTTGATTATATGAAAGCTCCCTTAGTAAAGGAGCAAGCGCCGCAGCATCCCACGTAAAGTTTGGCCAGTTTTGCTGTTGCCATATCCACATAGTCTTTAGTCCTAAAGTTAATTAACTTCAGTCTATGTTATTTAATTGCCTCACGCAATGAGGCGAATAGAAGAGTTAATTGCCTCATTACTTTTAAGCGTTAAACAGAACAATAATTCATTTTTCAATGGTAAAAACAATCCATTCATAAGCGAGGTATAAAACCTCACCTACAATAATTTAAACACCACTCTCAACAAAACCGTAGGTGCGATTTTATATCGCGCTTTACCTTTTAAATAAGGCCAAGCTAAACACCTGTAGGCGCGAAGCTTGCTCGCGCGAAAAGCGTAGCTTTTAAATTGTAGGTGGGAGTTTCTCTCGCGTTTTTAATTTTAATTTGTAAATATCGCGTTGATGCTGACAACCAAAATATGAATTACTTACTCAAAATACGTGTATTTATTTTCTGAAATTTAAATAAATGCATCCATATTTGGTAGTTGTATTATTTGCTCACTCAGCTTATTTGCAGCTTTATTAATTATTTTTATGCACAAATCAATGTGTGCTAATTCAGCAGTAGACAAGTTATTTTTAACAGCAGAAACTTTAGCTGTATCAATTGCAGCTAATACAGAGTCAACGGTTTGACTCATAAGTAGTTGCATCCGTGGTAGTGAAATAGCAAATTCATCAGCAAAATCAGCTAACATATAAGCTGTAATCTCATTAGTAAAATTGCCTGCACTTTGCGAATTATGCTCACCCACTGACATAGCATAACACCTTGATATTTTGGGCTGTAAATAGCCCATATCACGGTCAATGCTTCCCTGCTCAATAATAGCCTCTATATTTACCAAGTCGTAAAACGGCGTAAGCTCTAAACCATTTTTACCAACAAAAAAACTGATATTTTTGCCATGAGCATCGTAATTACGTACTAAAATATTAAATGTCATCCAACGAATAAGCTGAGCCTCATACGCTTGTACATTCGTTGTTTTAACATTAAATAGTTTTGCAAAAGAAACGCCATCTCGAATATAAATACCATCCCCATCATCACCATGCTGACGCTCATATTTATAAGAAGGAGGTAAATTAGTGGCTTGGCAACCATCAATAATATGACGACGTAATACACGGTTTTGATCTTGTGTAACACGCCTATCAAAGCGATCTATTACAAATACTCTTATATCTGCATAAGTGCGCAACTCAACATGGGGAACATTGAGCCCCGACTCTTTTGCCAAAAGCATGGTAAAAAGTTCATTTACTGCAATGAAAGGAGCGGTACCTGTTTCAAATTTAAAAATTTTATTAGAACATAGCTCCCCTTCACCAAATCCTAATTTACTATCGATTTCGAGTAGGTTTAGTTTGTCTTGAACGCCAGCAACAGAGAGCCGAGTTCGGCCATCCCAATGAGTAATTGGCTCTCCAACTTGTACAAAGCGTTTAAGTTTTTGGCTTAGCTCATCATTAGTTACTTCACGAAAAGATGTTTGCTTTAAAGTACTGTTACTTGCTCTAAACGACAAAGCGCCTGACGTTTCCTCGCCAATGACTTTAATCAAACCAAACGTATTATTTTTAGAGATAGTAGTACTACTTATAATCTCATCAAGACCTTTGCCCTCGGGTAATAAGTTTTGTAAATAATTACGCACATCACGTGAGTCAAAATCACCATCGAGCGGTAAGTGTGGTGAAATAGCAAAACCCTTATTAATCCACTCAGGCTCATAGGTAAATGTAATTTCATTTTCAGAGCCTATATCAAGGGCTATCGCACCTATCTTCTGCGTATGCCCAATAAATACATCTAAGCTATTTTTTTTAATACCATTGCTCATCGCTCACCTCATCCTTGTTGTTGTGGTGCGACTCGTCATCACTGACAAGGCTAAACGACAACCCCAAGTATTCCATCACTTTGAGTACATTAAAAAACTGCACATTCACATCACCTTTTTCTATTTTTATCAGCGTAGGCTTTGAAATATTAAGTGCTTGCGATACATCAACCAGCGTAAGCTTCATGCCAGTTCGCTTTGAAGTAATCGCTTTAGCGAGCCGCACCGACGAAAACGGCTTTGATAGATCAGGCATTTCAGTGCGTTTAACAACTCTTCCAAGTGTTTTTTTTGCTAGTAATTCACTCATTAAAGGTCAACTATAGTTTACTTATACAATTTACTTTAGAGTAGCCTACCCAAAAGTCAAATATAACTTACTTTTAAGTTTTAACGTATATTTACTTTCTATAAGTAAACCTTACTTTACTTATAGGAAGTAAAATAAAACACAACCCCATAAGTAAAACATAAATTACTTATGGAAAGTTAATGACATTTTGAGCTTAATAGCCAAGCTAAACACCTGTAGGCGCCCAGCTTGCTCGCGCGAAAAGCGTAGCTTTTAAATTGCCTTACTATCGTTTAAGGCTCGCTGCACCACTTGATAGCAAATAGCACGCTGCTGCTCTTGATTTAAGCTAACTTGTCGCATTGAAAGGATCGTTTTAACTATTTGTTTATGAGAAACGATTGGAAAGATTGGTCTCTGCTTTAGTTCCACAAACCAACCAGGAAAGCATAAAACAGGTAAAACCGGAGTATTAAAACCGGTTGATTCATAAAGCCATTTATTCACCCAATTAGCTTGATTTTGAGCTTGCTCTAATGGCTTGCTTTCAAACCAAGAAGGAAATGCTAAATGATTATTTTCAAATTTAACTTTGTAATTTGTATCGTCTTTTATTCGTTTATGTCTGCCTTTGGTTTCAATAGCAAATATCCCATTTGGCCCAACAACCAAATGATCAATATTAAAACCATCTGCTTGTATATCATGAAATACCTGGTAACCGTGTGACTGTAATTCTATAAGTTCTGAAGCAACTGCCAATTCTGCATCACGTCCTAGTTTTAACTTGATTAAATCGTTAGATTTAAGCCAGAGCTTTCGTGCCACGTAGATTAAACTCAATACGATGACAGTAATTAAAAGGTAATTGATCTTGCCGCTTGCAAACATTTCAGCAATACCTTTAATGGCAAAAGGCATTGTGACTATCAAAGCCGACAAAAAGATTAAACCTATAACATCAAATATCTTATCATTAACTTGTTCATTGAGTGTTTGCGCGGCAACACGTTTAAGCTTTTTGCGATCTACAGGCAATTTCGCATTTTTCTGATGAAGCCATATTTTGAAAAACAAAACACCTAATAATGAATAAACACTACCAATAACAAATAAAAGGCTTAAACCTTGGTTTAATAAATCATCCATGATGAGTTCCTATAATCACAATGTTTACTTTATACCTTAAAAACAGGTACATGTCGCATTATTCAAACTCACGCTACAAAGCTCACCGAAATACCTGTAGGCGCTCAGCTTGCTCGCGCGAAAAGCGAAGCTTTTAAAATAATTTACAAATATCGCGTTGGCGATGGCAACCAAGAGGCGGATACCGCCGACCGCCCCTTGGAACCCCACGGCGCCCCTCAAATTCACTTATCTTTAAACACTAAATTAATATGAACGTAAACGCGATGAAAGAACATCCATGTGCAAGCATCGCTTTCCTCGAATCCATGCGAGGTAATTACTCATTAATTATGTGTTTGCAGGTGAAGTTGAAGGGGATAATTTCTTAGCATCATCATTTGATTACTCTCTCGGCTAATACTTAACTCACACGTTTGTACTTAATTACTAGTAACTTAGTCGATTAATACTTGTAGCTGTACCGCATTTAAGTAAACTAACTACTCGCAAACAGGGAGTGGTTTTAATGCAGCAAATTGGTATTTACGAGCAGTTAATTACGCAAGTAATTGAGCAAAACTTAGATCGTGATCAATTTTATGTGGGCGAGCGCCAGCTTGAAACAGCCGAAGCAGCAACATGGCTTTCACGCTTTTTAAGTAAGCTTGTTGAGCATGCAATAAATGCTATTCCCAACTCAAAAGAGCGCCTACAAGAACAAATTAGCCTAGCTAACAGCCTTGTACTTTGGCTTAAAGATCATATTCGCGATGACGAGCTAATTAACGAAAATCTTATCGACAGCCAAGGCCGAATACTTACCGCGCTGTTTAATACCCAAAACCCTATTGCGGCCAATCTTAAAGATTACTCAAGCGATATATTCCCACTCACAGGCCTTACGCAAAGCGAGTTATTTAGCGGTGCTAATGCAGGTATATCGCTCGAAACCGAGCTAAAGCGCGAGATTAAATCGTCCGACACTATTTACTGGCTGGTCTCATTTATAAAATGGACAGGCCTGCGCATTTTTAAAAATGAGCTTGAAGCGTTTACCAAAAGCGGCAATAAACTCAAAGTTATTACTACTTCGTACATGGGCGCAACGGATGCTAAAGCCGTTGAGTTTTTAGCAAACCTACCAAATACCGAAGTAAAGCTAAGTTATAACAATCAGCAAGAACGCCTACATGCTAAATCCTACTTATTTATGCGCAATACGGGTTTTCATACAGGGTATATTGGCTCGTCTAACTTATCGCATTCGGCGCTTACCAGCGGCCTTGAATGGAACTTAAAAATTACCGCGCAAGAAATCCCGCACATCATAGCTAAAACCAAAAGCACGTTTGAAACCTACTGGGAATCAAAAGACTTCGAGCTATTTACAGGCGCTGTTGAGTGTAAAGAAAAGCTCATCAATTCACTTAACGAGCAACGCGGTGTTGGGCAATCAAGCAGCCAGTTTTATTTTGATATAACACCAAAAACGCATCAGCTCGCCATTTTAGAAAAGCTAAGTGCTGAGCGCAGCGTACATAATCGTTTTAAAAACTTAGTAGTTGCGGCAACCGGCACGGGTAAAACCATCATATCGGCGTTCGACTTTAAAACTGTTTACGATAAAAACCCAAACGCACACTTTTTGTTTGTAGCCCACCGTGAAGAAATACTAAAACAAGCGCAGAGCGCTTACCGTGGAGTACTTAAAAATAACGACTTTGGTGAGCTGTGGGTCGGTAACTACAAACCACAGCGCTACAATCAATTATTTGCGTCAATCCAAACATTAAACAACCAAATTGAATTACTTAATTTAACCAGCAATTACTACGACTACATAGTGATAGACGAAGTACATCATGTAAGCGCTGCAAGTTACCGTGCCATTTTAAGTTACTTTACGCCCGCAATATTACTTGGCTTAACCGCTACACCAGAGCGACAAGATGGCGCAAATATACTCGATGACTTTTGCGGAGTAATAGCCGCTGAAATTCGCTTACCAGAGGCAATAAATCAACGCCATTTATGCCCGTTTCAATACTTTGGATTGGATGACGACACCGACCTAAGTCAAATAACGTGGCGAGGCGGCCGTTACGATATAAGCGAACTAAGTAACCTTTATACAGGTGAAAACAGCCGCGCTAACAAAATTATATCGAGCCTTGCTGATATAGTAACCAATGTTCACGCTATTAAAGCACTCGCGTTTTGCGTAAGCCAAAAACACGCTGAATTCATGGCCTCTAAATTTAACTTAGCAGGCATAAACGCCGATGTACTCACCAGCAAAAACACCAATGAGCGCGCGGCTAAGCAACAAGCACTGCGCCAAGGTGAAATACAAATACTTTGCGTGGTTGATATTTTTAACGAAGGTGTCGATATTCCAGAGGTCGATACACTATTATTTTTACGCCCAACTGAAAGCCTAACGCTGTTTTTGCAGCAACTAGGCCGTGGTTTGCGTTTACCCGACAACAGCCAAAAGCAATGCTGTACCGTACTCGATTTTGTAGGTAATGCCCGCCCAGAGTACGACTTTGCTAGCAAGTTTCGCGCACTCATTGGTAAAAGTAACCAGCCTATAAAAACCGAGATTGAAAACAACTTCCCGCATTTACCGCTGGGTTGCCGTATAGAGCTACAAAAGCGCACACAACAAACAATATTAAAAAATATTCAGCAAGCTATAAACTCTAAACGCCGTTTACAGCAGCTGATAAATAGCTATTCGCAACACACTAATGACGTGCTAACGCTAAGCAATTTTTTACGTATAAACCCGCAAGTTACTCTTGAAGATATATACAAACCAAAAGATAAAAAACTCGGCGGCTGGAACTGGCTTAAAGGCGATGAAATACCAGTAGAACAAGCCGATATTTACACCGCGTATTACCGCGCAATCAACACCCAATTACTCGGCTGCGACTCGCTCAGCTACTTATGCTTTTTACGTGATTTATGTAAAAACGACTTTAGCTTTACCCCAACACCACAAAACCAACAGTACGCGCTTATGGTGCATTACAACTTTTGGGATAACACAGGCACAAGTTTAGGGTTTAAAACGCTTGAGCAAAGCTTGCAAGCACTTAAACACAAAAAGCTACAGCACGAACTTGCACAAGTAATTACGCTATTAATAAACCGCATTCACCAGCAAGAAAGTGACTTAGCGTGCCTACCTAATCACGCAATAAAATTACACAGCCGCTACACGCGCCAACAAATACTCGCAGCTTTTGGGGCTCACTCATTTGATAAAAAATCGACCGCCCGTGAAGGCGTTTTAGAATTTAAAAACCAAAACCTAGAGCTGTTATTTGTAACGCTTAATAAATGCGAAAAAACCTACTCGCCCACCACGCTATATCACGACTACGCAATCAGCCCTACTTTGTTCCATTGGCAAACGCAAAACAGCGCCCGCCCAGAACACGGCCGAGGCCTTAGTTATATTCAGCACCAAAAAACAGGCAAAACCATCCTATTATTTGTACGCGAACAAGGCAAAGACGAAAACGGCCGCACCATGGGGTTTGTAAACTACGGCGAGGTTAAATACCAAAATCACAACGGCAGCCAGCCGATGAATATAACGTGGGAATTAACAAACTCTATGCCAAGTGAAATGTGGTATGAGGCTGGGAAGTTGGCTGTTGGGTAATGGATTTCAAGCTTGATCATCCTTAGCTGCTATGTGCCAATAGCAGACTTTAGTAACCCTGCAATAAGCGGCAGACACGCTTTTTCGGGAGTCCGACTTCAGTGGTTGTTATATGTATCAGAGCGACGACCAAATAAGTGAGCCTGCAAAAAAGGTTATTCCAAGCACGATAGATAAATATACTGCCCAGCGAATAATCTCACTTAATTTTGCAGCTATAACACCTACTAATATAGCCGAGCCAATAATTATGGAAAATCTCATTAATTTGAGGTCAATTTTTCCATCTGTAATATTTGCCACAACAAACCCAGCACACAATGAAGCTATGATAAATACCCATACTTTCCAATTTTCTGATTGATGCTCAGAGAGCTCTTCATCTGATAAATATGAATTACCAACACGATGTCTAGCCATTAAATTCTCCTTTTCCATGCCAAAACATATAACACTTTATTAGTGATACTCTAAAAGGTAGCATATCTTGCAAGATTTCGAACTACCATAGTTAGCTTTTCAGTCTTTGCCGAAATTCTGACCCGTACCATGAACGGCCCTCATAACCTTAGGCACTTGTTATGAGTATATTTAACGTTCACCGACATACCTTATCTCGCCTTCAGACATAGCAATATCCTTTCTAAGTGTATCAATTATGGGGATTGATATATTTCGAATCGTTACCCAGCAGTATTCTTTTTCGCTGTTATAGATAGAAATGATTTCGTCAATTAAAGTATCAAAACTTTGTACTATTTCTGGTGATGACAACATTGCCATGTAAGCTCTATTTTTTAGTCGTGAAACATTAAATTTATGGAAGGATTTTTTCTTTGCTTCTTCATCTAACTCTTTATTACGATATAAATCAAGATCAGCCAGTGCTTCAGAAATAATATCCATTGCTTGTCGGTATATATTAATCTTGTCTTTAAAACTCTCTATTTCTTTAGTTTTAAAAATTTCAACATCTGCTTTTAATTTTTCAATTTCTTTTTGAGCATTAAGGCTTATTTCTGATTTGAACGTTTCAAGGTCTTTAGCATACTTTTGCTTTTCAGCTTCCATTAACCTGACTGCCCAGATTTTACCGAGCCAATTAGATAATCCTAATATTATTAATCCGGCACCACCTACGGATGAAATGATAGCAAATGCTAGTTTGAAATATTCCACGAGATTCCCTTATACTTATAACGCTCGGCTCTGCGGCTGGAAAAATCGGAGGCGAAGCCGGAGCTTTTGCCAGTCCGTCAGCAGCCGCTTGTTAGGGCTTGATCTCTGTTGAGAAATTACAACCAAGCACTTTCACTGGCTCAGAATTTATACTGACAGCCGCCAAATAATCATCATCCTGAAGTTCTTCATACTTTACGAAATAAGAATGTATTTTGTTTTTTAAAATAATATTTCTTTGTTTTTCAATCCATTTAAGCCTATCGGTTGTAAAGAAGACTGACTTACAGATAAATATACGACCAAGAACGGAGGGCATGTATTCTCTTTTATCGAATGCTGTAAAAGGGTCACTTATGGAAAGAATAGAAATATTTCCATCTTCCCCCTTATCACGCATTCTCTCAGCGGAATTATAAATACCGCTCGGCAGGAAAACCCCAGTTTTAACTCCCTTTTTCATAGCAACTAAAGCCATTCGCTTATCGAATGCAGAGCCACCAAACAAAACACTATGATTGTTAACTTCACAATAGTTTATTAGCTTATTGACGACAGACTTTTCTTCCTCGCTAGGCTTTGTTCCAGAGATTATGGCAATATCAAATTCTGTGGTTAAGTTCCCTAGAACCCAGAGATCTTTTTCTGTATAGCGTGTCAATCCAATCGGATAATGTTTTTCATTCTTCCTTACAAGGCTCACACCTAGGTTCTTAAGTTCGGATATCTTTTCAGGCGTGATTGACAGATTTTTTCCAGCATTTTTAGAGGCTTCAGGCTCAAACACAAGAATATTGTTTGACGTTTTTTCAAGGTATTTTAGGATAAGTCGCTTTACTTCCCCCCAATCCAGGCCTCCATGTCCGCAGCCAAGAGCAGGTAATGTTATCGTCAACCCTTCTTTATTCTTTAAGTAATTAGAAAGCCAGATGAGGCCATCTTCAATATACTCATATTCAGAGGGGTTTCTCCAATGATTTTTTGTAGGGAAGTTTATGATTTCAATCCCTTTCGAAAACATATCTCCTTGCTTCCACACAGTAGGTTTTCCAGGGGCAATTTTTTTTTCTTTGCATTGCCGAGCATACTCCCTGAACATCTCAGGGTATTTTTTCTTGAAAGCTAGTGCTACACCAGCACCCATGACACCAACGCAATTGACCGTATTGATTCTAATGTCAGCATCAAAATTGAAGAAATCACCTTTAACAAACTCTAGCATGGACTATTGCCCCCTATAACTTGAAGCATTCTGCTTTTTAAAGCTTCAATCGATTGCCCATGAGATATTACCCAAAACATATTGATTGAGTTCATGTCTGCCTTAGCAAGAGCTATAAGCATATTTAGATCGTTTTCATTTTCAATAATATCGGCCAATTGTTTTTCATCGCGCTCTCTAGCAACAATATCTCCAATCAGATCATCATAGGTCACCAAAATCACTATTTTCCTTATTGATTCCTCACTAAGTCCTCCAATATCTTCAGTGAGGATTCTCTTTAACATAGGCAAGGACTTCACGGCATGATCATTATCAGCCCGAGTCATCCCATCTTGCCCCCATCGAGATTTTGGTCCTTTTCCTATATCGTGCAAATACGCTGACAACAGAACAATTTCTTTATCCTCTTCTGATAGCTCATTATATTCGCGCAACTGATTAAGGCCTTCAGCTACTTTTCTGCTATGTGTGCCAACATCATCGATATGTGGCCCGTAACTGGCTCTTAATCCATCAATATCATCAAGTTCTTTTATCGACGAAAAGTTAAGTGCTATAGCATCTAGTGAGGCGCGAATACTTTCATATTTTTTGTGGCTACATGCGCTTCCACATATTTCTGAAATAGTCTGTTCAGCTTGATTTTTTAGAAATCTAGGACCAGTTATAATTGATTTTTTTCCGCCTTCGTAAAAATTAATGTAGTAGTGGTCTGTATCATATTGGATTCTTGGGGGCTGTATTCCTTTAGCTAGGAATATCTTTTCCACTTCTCCCTTTATCCAATCATTCCAGACAACGATGTAAGAAACTTCGGAAATATCAACGCTGTCAGGTATAAGCAGCTCTGCCATTTTCTGATGCCGATATTCATCTGTTGGGCATCCCCACTTTTTATCATCAATAGCAACCCAGTTTAAAGAGTCAAGCATATTTGCTGATGATAAATTATAAAATTTTGGAGGAGTTTCTGTATTTGCGGAAGCGTCGGAAAATACAACACCCGCTTTTTGTTCAAGAATCTCTATCGGAATTGCAAAATATAACAGTAGGGGCTGGTCTACATTCTTCTTATTAATTACACCAAGTTGCATGGATGTTTTTTTTGAAAAATAAAAAGGAACGTAGTCGTGAACAAATTTTCCTCCGAAGCACGGCACAGGCATAGTGCTCCTTCTCCCTTGAATCCCTTGTTCAGCAATGTTCTCGTGAGATACCCCACGAGCATTCTTTAAGTTTGTACACAACAACCCACTATCAATGATCGATTCTAGGTTATCGATCAAAGTAAAATGATACGCGTATCTTCCTTTCAGTCCCTGTGGGATGCTCATAAGTTATTCCTTGCTAATCCGATGTTCGATTGGTGCCCTAACAATTTAATAGTGCACTCATCGCGCATATTTCTACATTATATAGCTTTAACAAATAACCTAAGGTATTACTATCTCTAAGTTTTCTAAAATATTTGTGTAAAGTTAAATAAAACAATATGCGCGGTTCGCTTATTTCCATAAATATATACGCAAAGAGCAGTTTGACCAATTAACTATTATATTTAGTCAATCCCAGTGACCGCTTTTTGCTGTGAATTCAACCACAGCTTTTTACTAAAAAAACATCCCTCGTTTCTAAAAAAAGCATAACAACTACACTACTCAAAACTTACTTTTCGCATCTACAAAGCCATGACACAGAAAAAACTCCCGCCTACATTCATAAACACCAATCTACCAACACACTCCAATTACCCGTGATCACACCCGAAAGTCATAAATTGATGAGTAATCACTTGCATGGATGGCAAGCTAAGCCGTGACCTCGCCATGGATGGCGAATACACGGCGTTTACGTTCACACCAATTTTTAATTTGAGGACACAGTGTGATCCTCGGGTGCGCCGTGGGATTCCAAAGGGCGGTCGGCGGCAGCCACCCTTTGGTTGCCATCGCCAACGCGATAAAACCTCGAATAGAGGTTTTTTAATCCTTTAAACCCACATCAAAACACCAAATTATGAGCGCGGTATAAAATCGCACCTGCATATTAATTACGCCGAAATTTAAAAGCTTCGCTTTTCGCGCGAGCAAGCTATGCGCCTACAACCCAAAAGCGCGAGATAAACTCCCGCCTACGGCACGAACTACAAATTATTCATTACACGTCATACCTTGGCTTTTCTTCCGCTACTAAACCCAGCCCTATACTTGGTTGCTGATATTTAAAACTAGCTGCTTCTTCAAAATAACCTTTCTTTAGCCATAACTTTGCACTGTTAGCCTGTGCAACCTGATACGCCCAATCACTAACCGAAAGCGACTTATCTGAATCGCAATTAAAGTAATTACTAAGTTCAGTTGTTAAATGCTGGCTATTAATCACTAAGTTTTGTTCTTGCCAGCGTTCGCGGTGAAGTTGCGCAGCTAAAAAGTCACTTTTACTGTTATTACAGGTGCTATGTGCTGCCACAAAGTTATGACCTAAATCATTTGCGTAGCGAGCAAACGGTATAAAGTGATCAACCTCGGTTTTACTGTTCAATGGTTTTTCGCAATAAAAACAATTACCGTGCTGAAGCTCTATCAACACAGGCTTTGCCTTACTCAATGCATTGCGATCAAAGCCGAATAAAAAATCATGTAGTTGGCTTTGTGGGCCAATTAAGGCTTGGTTATGCTTAATACTTTGAATTTTTTGCAGCCATGCATTTTTTGCTAAATAAACAACTAGGTCGTAAAAACGCCTAAAGCAGCCTGCAATACCTTCATTTAAGGTAATGTATGATTGGCCTTTAATATGGGGATACAAGAAACACTCTTCTTTGCCATTTAATTTTTGTAATAACCAAAGCGGGCCGTCTTTAATGGTTTGTAATGTTGAGCTACGTATATTTTTCCAACCGTGGCTCTTTTTTAATTGGCTAATTGAATTAATATTATTTAATTTTGCATCATGAAGCGTAGTTATAATTTTGGCTTGTTTATTAGAGTTGGTATTTTGTAAAAGTAGTTGCTCTCTATTATTACCAATTGCACCAAATGGCGACGCTTGGTGCCAATATAAAGTAATAAATTTGTCGACTAATTCATCAAATTTTATTTGTAACTGTGCTTGCGGATCGGCGTGATGTTTTTCGATACTAATATCAGCCAGTGCATGTAAAAGCGCAAACTTATAAGTAGCACTAAAATCACCTTCAACTAATAAGCGCTGAATATAAGCAATAAAGTCGAGCTGTTGCTGCATTGATCCAATCATAAAACGTGTACTACTTTAATAAGTGCATTTAACCACACTTCACTTTCGCGCTCTGGGCGCTTGTCAACACTTTGCCATTGTTTAATAGCTTTTAACTGCGTATAGCTAAGTAAATGCGTTAAAGCATTTTCGTTCAAATCGGTAAATTCACGACCATTATGCACACGCTCTGTATCGCCATATTTAAACGATACATATAAAACACCATTCGGTTTAAGCGCATTTTGTAGGTTTAAAAACACCTGCGGTAACTCAGCTTTTGGAACGTGTAATAAACTAGCGCAGCACCAAATACCGTCGTATTGATTTACACAATTTAGCTCTTGGAATTTTTTAACCGCTACAGGTTGTTGTAAGTAACTGCTTGCCAACTCTGCCAGCTCTGGGCTTGCATCAAACGCACTTACAGTAAAACCCTGTGCTTTAAAAAATGCGGCATCGCGCGCACTGCCACAACCGGCATCTAAAATACGCCCGTGTTGTGCAACGTGCGGTAAAAACTCAGCATAAAGCGCCGACATATCAACGTTAAGTGTTGAGTCGCTAAAGGCTTTGGCATTTTGGTTGTAATAAGTAAGTGTGGTGTTTGACACGAGACTCACCGCTCCTTGGCTAATCGTTTAACAGCTAAGACACTGTTAATACTGCATTCATTATTTGTTTAATCTACAGGAACAGGCGCATTAAATATAGGCTTAATAAGTAGAAATTTTTAAATTAATACGCCATTGTTATTAAGCACTGATGTTAAGTGATACATACGCAGTATAAAATTTAAAATGCAATACAAACGCCCTTCTATAAACACCTGCATACTAGGCGTTCTCATCATTACGGATGGTTTTTACATATTCATACAAACCCGCGCCGCTAAAATACAAAAGCTGGTTTATACTGTTGTAATAATGAGCAAAATAATAACTATGAGGCGTAATGAATAAATTAATTACCGTATTTTTATGTTTGCTGTTTACGGCTCCATTTAATGTATTTGCTTGTGAAAGAACCTTTAGCGTGGCATCGCACGATGCTTTTTGGCCGCCTTATGTAATGGGCATTAACGGTAAGCTGCAAGGCTCGGAGGTTGATGCACTTAACATTATATTTGCTGACTCCCCTATTTGTTTTGAAGTTAAGTTACTACCAAATTCTAAGCGGGCTTTTATTGAGCTTAAATACGGCCGTATTGATTTAGAGTGGGCTGCAAGTTATACAGATGAGCGCGCTAAATATGTGCACTTTAGTGATAACTACCGAACTGAAGTTATGCGTTTATACGAAAACAAAAATAATCAGCATAGCGTTAAAAACCTCGAAGACATTTTTAAACAAGGCTTTATTGTTGGCGCTAACTTTGGAAGCTACTACGGCGAGGAATTTGAGCAATATAAAACTAAATATAAAAAGCAGATTGAATACACCAGTGCAACCAGTAAACGCTTTGAAATGCTTAATAAACAACGTATTGATTTTGCTATTGAAGACGAGTTAGTGGGTGCTTATTTTGGCCAAAAGGGCTCAAATATAAAATTAGTAACCAACATTGAGTATGTAAATAAAGACGATATTTATTTAATGTTTAGCAAAAAAACGGTGTCGGTTACTGAGCTTGCAGTAATTAATGAGCATATAAACAAAAACAAAACAGCACTTAATGCGCTATTTAAATACTAGGAGTGTAATGAAAACTTTATTTTTAACATTTACTACACTGCTATTTACTCACTTTAATGCCCTTGCGTGTTCAAAAACATTGGTAATGGGCACTAACGAAACTAATTGGCCGCCTTACCTTGTTAAGCAAGGTGATACATTTTTAGGCACAGAAGTGGATGCTGTAAACGCTATTTTTAAAGATTCAAAATTTTGTATTAAATGGACTTATTTCCCGAGTTTTTCGCGTGTTCAAGCTGAGCTTAAAAATGGCCGAGTAGATATAACTTACGCGGCAAGTTACACAAAAAAACGCGCTCAATATGCGCATTTTAGTTTGCCTTATCGCGCAGAAGTTATGCATCTTTATAAACATAAAGACTCGCCTGATGTAACAAGTTTACCTGAGCTTTTTAGTAAGGAGTTTACAGCTGGTATTAACCGAGGAAGCTTTTTTGGTAACGAGCTTGAACAACTAAAAACTAGGTATTCAACACAGGTAGTGCTTACTGCTCAAGCAAATAATCGATTTAGCATGCTAGATAAAAAACGAATTGACTATGTTATTGAAGACTCTGTGGTTGCGCAGTACTTTGTAAAAAAACACCCCTCAATTACGCAGGTAAAGTCTATTACACCGATTAACGTTAACAATGTGCACTTTATGCTAAGTAAGGAGTCGCTAACACTTGATGACGTGGCGACCGTTAATCAATTAATTACTAAAAATGCGGCTGCTATAAAGTTAATTTATCAACCTGCGCATTAAAGCATGGGTAATAACTTAGCTCTTTGGCGCCCCCTCCTTAATATTGCTTGGCATTAGTAATTATTTACATTGTGGCTGTAAGCACATTCAACGCCGCTCACGCTAAAAATAGTGGCTTAAAAACGAGAATTGCCGTTATTTTCGCTTGGTTATAAATTAGCTACCTTTTATCTTTCATTCGTTGTGGCTGATCTGTATAATTCGCCAGCTAATTTACCCTATTGTCTGGTTCTTGTTTGTGGCGTTTTGCTGCAGCGTACTCCTGTCAGTACTAATCTAGGATTACCCTTTTTGATCTCCACCGCAAATATTACGATGCAGTTTGGCGCAGAGCCGTTGTTTGAAAACATTTCAGCTAAATTTGGTAACGGTAACCGTTACGGTTTAATTGGCGCTAACGGCTGCGGCAAGTCGACTTTCATGAAAATTTTAAGCGGTGCGCTTGTTCCAAGTGCGGGTAATGTATCTATTACTCCAGGGTTGAAATTAGGTAACCTAAGCCAAGACCAGTTTGCTTTTGAGCAATACAGCGTTGTAGACGCGGTAATTATGGGCGACGTGGAGCTTTGGAAAGTAAAGCAAGAGCGCGAACGTATTTACTCGTTACCAGAAATGAGCGAAGACGACGGCATGAAAGTAGCCGATCTTGAAAGCGTATTTGCTGAAATGGACGGTTACACTGCAGAAAGCCGCGCTGAAGAAATTTTGCTTGAAGCGGGTATCGATAAAGAATTTCATTACGGGTTAATGGCAAACGTTGCCCCAGGTTGGAAATTACGTGTGCTTTTAGCACAAGCGTTATTTGCAAATCCTGACATTTTGTTACTTGATGAGCCTACCAATAACTTGGATATTCATACAATTACGTGGCTCGCTAACGAGCTTAACAAACGTAAATGTACGATGATTATTATTTCCCATGACCGTCACTTTTTAAACTCGGTATGTACACACATGGCCGACATTGATTACGGCGAGCTGCGTATTTACCCTGGTAACTACGAGAAGTTTTTAGATGCTGCGGGCCTACAACGCGAGCAACTTTTAGCTGAAAATGCTAAAAAGAGTGCTGAAATTGACGAGCTACAAGACTTTGTTAACCGTTTTGGTGCTAACGCTTCAAAAGCTAAGCAAGCGAGTTCGCGTGCTAAAAAAATGGATAAAATTAAGCTTGATGAAGTTAAATCTTCAAGCCGTATGAGCCCATCACTTTCGTTTGACGAAGGTAAAAAAATGTATCGTCAAGCGCTTGAAGTTAATAAGCTTGGCCATGGTTTTGATGGCGAAACATTATTTACTGGTGGCGACTTATTACTAGAAGCTGGCGCTAAGCTTGCTGTAATTGGCGAAAATGGTGTGGGTAAAACTACATTTTTACGCTGTTTAGTAGACGAGCTTAAAAGTAATGAAGGCGAAATTAAATGGTCTGAAAATGCGACCTTTGGTTATTGCCCGCAAGACAGCACTAAAGATTTTGAAAACGATTTAACGTTGTTTGATTGGATGTCGCAATGGCGTACAGCTAAGCACAACGATTTAATGGTTCGTGGCATGTTAGGCCGTTTGTTGTTTACAGCAGACGATTCAAACAAAAAAGCGCGTAACTGTTCTGGTGGTGAAAAAAACCGCCTGTTATTTGGTAAGTTAATGATGCAAGACGTTAATGTGCTTGTTATGGACGAACCAACTAACCACATGGATATGGAAGCCATCGAAGCGCTTAATAATGCGCTTAAAGACTTTGAAGGTACGCTTATTTTTGTAAGCCATGACCGTGAGTTTGTATCGTCATTAGCTACGCGTATCATTGATATTAAAGATAAAAAAGTAATCGACTTCCAAGGTACGTTTGACGAATACCTAGCAAGTTGTGAAGAGAAAAAAGCGTAAACTTTTTCTAATTGCTTATAAAAACGGTGCTAAATTTAGCACCGTTTTTTATGTGTGGAATTTGAGTTTAACTATAAAATTAATTAATAAAGGCTTAAATAAATAATTCACTAAGAGGTTAAGAGACGCTACGCTTTTAGAGTCAGTGATAAAATACTCGTTTCTGGCTTGGTTCTTCTCATTTACTCCTCTTTGGCTTCTCCTAGTGCAATAGTTTTTCAAGTAAATAATTCACTAATGGTGATATAAGACGCAGCGCTTTTAAAGTGAGTGATAAAATAAAAAAGCACTGTTTTTTTGACTTTATTTTTCTTAGTTACTGCTGCTTCGCTTTTCCTTATGCAATTAATGGCTCTTATCGCAGAGCTAATTATTCACATTATTTTATTGGTAAATTCTGCATACATCACTGCTTTAAATCGAGTCATATTCTCCTGTAAGTCTTTGTCACTTAATGCTAATGTTTATGGGGTGAGTTATTTAAAACTTTAATGGCTAAACCAAGAGGTAACTATGTCTAATTGGGTTGAAGCAACAGTAAAAAGCGTAACATGGTGGAGCGAAACGCTCTTTAGCTTAACCGTTAATGCTAATGTAGAGCCGTTTAAAGCAGGGCAATTTACAAAGCTTTCTATAATGGATGGCGACAAGCGTATTGCTCGGGCTTATTCATATGTGAATGCCCCTGAAAATCCCGATCTTGAATTTTACCTTATTAACGTTATTGACGGTTTGCTTTCTCCTCGTTTAGCTACATTACAACCTGGCGAAACCGTATTAATAGAACAACACGCAACTGGCTTTTTTACCCTTGATGAAATACCACAAAGCGATCAGCTTTGGATGTTAGGTACTGGCACTGCCATAGGGCCTTTTTTATCAATATTGCAACAGCCCGATGTGTGGAAAAAATACAAAACTATAAACTTAGTGCATGGTGTACGTTTTAATAACGATTTAAGCTATCAGGCACTTATTAACGAGTTATTAAGAGTGTACCCAGAACAACTCAACTATATTCCTGTTGTAAGTAGAGAAGAGCCATTACAAGGCTTAAGTGGGCGGATTACTAACGCTATTGAGAGCAACCGTTTGTTTGAACATGTAAAATTAAACCCTGAGCCTAGTAACGCGCAATTTATGATTTGCGGAAACCCACAAATGGTAAAAGACACAACAGCGCTACTTCTCGATAAAAACTTTACGCGTAACCGCCGCAAAGCACCCGGTAACATTACTGTAGAGCAGTACTGGTAGGCTACAGTGGTGGTATTAACTACCCGATAACGTTAAAATTTGCTATGTTGCACCCTTATACCAATATTATCAAAAATATGATCATTCTATCGCATTAAATAACTCACTAACTGCGTTAAAAGTTATTCATATAGAACAACTATATGTCACAATTTTCGCCTTGTTATTGTGCTATTTTCTTGACGCTATAATAGATCACTTATTTAATGTAATTGGTATTACACGTGTTTAGTGTTCATTTTAGGAAAGTTATGAAACCGTTATCTATTATTTTTGCCTCGTTAATTACCACCGTTGCGCTTATTACTTACGCCGCAGAACAAAGCGAGCCTGAGCAAAAAGAGCAGCAAGTTGAAGCTCAAGCAAACGCTGAAAAACCAAAAGTTGAAGATGAGCAATCAGTAACTCAAGTCAAAGCTGACGACAAAGTAAATACGCTTGAATACAAAGCACCTGAGCTTAAAAAGCCAACAATTGATGCGACTAAACCAGACGATTCAAAGGTATTGGGTAACGAGCAGATTAAACCTACTGAAAAGCCTAAAAATAAAATAGAAAAAGCAGTGGCTGTAGCCGAAGCTGAAAAAGCAGTTACGCAAGCAAAAGAAGCGCTGACAGTTAAGCAACAAACTAAAGCTAAGCAATCGCGCGAATCACTTGCGGTAGTAGAGCAGTTAGTTAAAGCGTATAACGCGCGTAACATTGAAGAGTTTCTTCGTGTATATGCCGAAGATGTTGAGTTTTATATTTTCCCTAATGAGCTATTATTTAAAGGTAAAGAAAAACTAATAGAACGTTATGGGCTAATGTTTAAAAAGTTAAAGTGTATTCACTCATCACCAATTAAGCGCATAGTGCACGGTGATATAGTGATTGATCACGAACTATCAGAAACCTGCTCAACTGACGAAAAGGTAGTTGATAAACGTTCAGAACTTATTTCGAGTTACCAAATTAAAGATGGAAAAATAGTACGCGTACTGTTTTTTAGATAAAGGCTTTATATGCAAATAAATGACGACAAAAAAATTCGCTTAATGTATCGCATCGAGCCCGGTTGCCTTGGCCCTAAGGGTGCTGAGCATGTTGAAGATTTTTGTCGTTTTGCAAATAAACATATTAAGTCACCATTTTATGGCCAATTTGTATTTTTACCTCGTTACGATAAAACCATAGACGAGCGACAATATAGCGTTAACAGCCGTAATTTATCCCTTGTGCAGGCTCGAGCTTACTTAAAGCACTTTGATATTAATATTGAAGAATTTGAAGAACAACTCGACGAGCTCCTAACCAAAGCGATTGATTTATACTTTAAGCGATAGCGTTTAATTGCTGTTGCTTAGGTATTCTTGCCCTCCACAATACGTTTTTATTTTAATTATTATTAAAAAACTACTTTTTTACTCGCCAAAAAGCTGCGCGTCTACGGTAAACATTGCATCGAATTTGACGTAATACGTTGTTTTGTAGATGTAGAGCTTGCTCACGTTAGAAGCGTAGCTTCTCCTTGTTTTGTGTATAGGGTTTGATACATATGTAGCTTAACAATTCTGTAAAAGCGTTGCTTTTAAACGCCAGCAAGCTGCACGTCTACAGGTGTTTATACCAAAGTTTAAGAGTATGACTTGTAGAGCACTTTCTTACACGAGAAGCACAGCTTTTGATTACTTACTCACCTAAAAACTACGTTTTTACATGCTGCCATGGCTGCCCCTCTACAACAAAATTTTAAAAGCCCTAAAAACAAAAAAGCGGTGTTAATTTTAACACCGCTTAATGCGAAATATGTTTAGCTATGTGCTTTAGTAAGCTTGGGTTACAACATAGGTTTTATAACATCAAACACAGCTTCTATATGGTCGTCTCTGTCGTTTAGTGCCGCTATGTAACGGTATTTTTTGCCGCCTGCATTTTCGAATATTTCACGATTTTCGCCTTCTAGCTCTTCAAGTGTTTCTAGGCAGTCGGCGCTAAAAGCAGGGCTGATAATGGCTACATCGGTAATACCCTCATCAGGCAGGGCTTCAAGGGTTGCATCGGTGTAAGGCTTTAACCACTCGGCTTTACCAAATCGACTTTGAAAAGTACTAATTACTTTGTCTTTATCAAGGCCCAGTTTTTCTACAACCAAGCGTGTGGTTTGTAAACATAGGCAATGATACGGATCGCCTCGCTCTAAAAATAGTTTAGGCATACCGTGATACGAAAAAACAATTTTTTGTGGCATACCATTCGCTTCTAAATCCTCACTAATACTATTAGCAAGTGACTCAATATAACGGGTGTTTTTATGATAGCCATTAATAAAGTGCAGCTCTGGCACCCAGCGCCATTTACGCAGTACGCTTGATACAGCATCGAACGTTGAACCCGTGGTTGGGCTAGAATATTGCGGATACATTGGCAATATAATAATACGCGTTAAGCCTTTATCACGAAGCTCCTCAAGGCCGGCCTCTATTGAGGGATTACCATAGCGCATAGCCATTACTACTTCGGTATTGGTATAACCTTGTTCTTTTAATAAAGTATTTAACTTTACGCTTTGTTGGCGAGTAATGTGAGTAAGCGGTGAGCCATTTTCGGTCCATATACTTTCGTATAATTTAGCCGAACGCTTAGGGCGCACACGCAAAATAATGCCATGTAAAATTATCATCCATACTAGGCGTGGTATTTCTACAATGCGTGGATCTGATAAAAACTCACGTAAGTATATACGAAGCGCAGCAGCTGTTGGTGCATCAGGGCTACCTAGGTTAGTAAGCAGTATTCCCGTTTTTTGGTTAAAACGCCCATCATGGGGATTGTCAGTAACCGCAGAAAATCGCGACACAGAGTGCTCCTTCAAGCAAATTCAATAATGTATTTTATGCACATTGTAACGAAAAAAACTGCCGTTTAGATCAATCATTTAGCAGTTTTAACCATAATTCTAAATGGGGCTGGTTTTTTAGATTCTAGTTGCTGCAGTTTTTCTATTGATTTGCGGCTAAATACATGACCTTTAGGCAGCAACATTATACCCGAATGGCTGTGCAGAGCATGGCCGAGTATCATTTGATCTTTGAGTTCATGGGCATTACAAATTAGTACTGATCCTGCGATACTTTTTTGTTCGTGTAGTTTTGCATGGCTTGCTTCAAGCGCACGAACTATTTTAGGGTGGTAAAACGAACCACTATAAAGTTTTACACTTTCGAGTGCATCCTCATGGCGCTGTTTTTCATCGCTTGCATTGCTCTGCTCAAACGCATCCCAATAGTCGCGCGCTAAACCTAATACCATAGCCCCTATCGGTATGTCGTTTCCAGCAAGGCCTTTGGGCATTCCATTTCCGTTAAAACGTTCAAACTGATAATAAATAGCATCCGACAAATCGTGTAAATGTATTGCTGGCATTAGCATTAATTGTGCAGTACTTGGATGAGTATAAAAGGTCTTACGTTGTTGCTCATTTAGCCGATTTAGCGGTTTTTTATAAAGTTCAGGATCCATAGCAAGCAAACCTATTTGTGCTAAATAACCCGCCATTGGGGCAAGATCAATGCTTTTTTGCGACAGGTTTAAGTAAAGCGCTATTTGTGTGCAGGTATTTGCAATATTTTGTGCTTTGTTGCCATCAAGGTAAGGGTTTGCGTTAACAAAATTATATAGCAGCTCAACGGTTGATTTGTGCTCTTGTTTTTCGCGTTCGTTGGCGTCTTCAAGCTTTTTTAAAACTTGTTTGATTTGTAAGGTGCGTTTTTCTACTCGTTGCTCTAACGTGTTGTTTAGCTCAAGTAGTTCTTGGTTTTGTGCCTTAACTTGTGTTTCTAATTTTTTGTTTTGCTTTTTTAGCGCAAATTTTTCTAGGCTATCTTTAATGCTTCGAAGTAATAAATCGTTTTGCCATGGTTTTTGAATATAACCATTTATTTGCCCTTGGTTAACAGCCGCTAGGGTTGTTTGTATATCGGCGTAACCGGTTAATAAAATGCGTTGAGTGTCGGGTGCCAGCGCACGCGCTTTTTCTAAAAACTCGGCACCGTTCATTACTGGCATCCGCATGTCGCTAATAATTAAACCAAATTCATGGTTTTTAAAAAGTGTTAGTGCGTTTTGCGGATTATCGCAAACAATAACCGTTAAGCCATTTACTTCAAGTAGTCGTGTTAACGTACGTAGTACTATTTCGTCATCATCAATACAAAGTACATCAACCTGATTCATGGGTGTGTTTGGTGTTGCTTGAGTCATTGCGCCGCCTTTAAATTACTTCTGGCTAAATAATAGCTTAAAAAAACATCCGTGACCTGTTTATGCTTACCTTTTATATAGAGTAGGAGTCACCTAATGTGGTTATTATCTATAAGTAGATAAATGCTCACACTAAAGTTGCAAATTTGCATGTAGACGACTAAACGTTAAGTATAAAGTTATCTATATGGATGAAAGGAATGAATGGATCAGATGGTAATTTTGAACGTGCTTTTTTAAACGAACAAAAGCTGCGCTTGGCCGCAGAACAATTACTCAAAGATAAAAGCACCGTTTTAGTTGCCATAAATAATGAATTACAAAAAAAAGTAGCCGATTTAGAACACCAGCAAATGCTGTTTGTGCAAACCGAAAAAATGGCAACCTTAGGAACGCTTTGTGCAGGCGTAGCCCACGAAATAAATACCCCGCTTGCCTATGCAATGAGTAATATAGAAAGCTTACAAAATTCTACCCCTTTGCTCATCACGCTGCTAAAGCTTAACGAGCAATACTTAAACAATGAAATTAAAGAAAGCCGTTTTAAACACGAAATAGACATACTCAATTTACAGTATCCGTATGCGTGGCTTTATAACAATTTGCAGGGACAAGTTAACGACAGCGTTGAAGGACTCAAACGAATAAAACAAATTGTGCATGACTTATTAAACTTTGCCCACCCCTCCTCCTCGCAAGATAAACAACTAACCGATGTAACAACGGGTGCTAATAATGCTTTAAGATTATTAAGTAACAAACTCAAACTATGCGAGATAAAAACGCGGTTTGAACCACTACCACTTATTTGGTGCAATTTATCGTCAATTAATCAAATTTTTGTAAATCTATTAATGAATGCTTGGCAAGCATGCGAGCTTGATTTAGAAAAAGGCTGCATTATTGAGGTCAATATTTTTGAACTAAACACAAATATCTGTATTGAGGTAAAAGATAATGGCTGTGGAATGAGTGAAGACACAATAGCGCATATGTTTGACCCTTTTTATACAACAAAAGAAGTTGGTGAAGGTACCGGTATGGGTATGACACTTGTATACGCTATGGTGAGCGATCATGGCGGAAAAATAGAAGTTAACAGCACACTAGGGACAGGTACGACCATCCGCTGCCTATTACCTTTAAAAGCGTAAACTAACGAACAAAACCACAATGTAAATAAAAAATTAACAGATCTATTTTTGAAGTTTAATGCTCTTGTAGCGTGTATTTTAATCGATTAAAGGTGGTTTTTTCTTATCTTGAAATTTATTTGCATACTTAGACCAAATATTTAGTTTTTTTCATTTCTTTTTGTTTGCATATGTTGCTAGGATGTTTACAACAGGTTATGAGCACCATAACCACACACATATTATAAGAACACAAAAAAACAGGGTCGTCACTATGCCAACATACCGTTTAAACACACTTGCTGTAGCCGTTGCTTTCGCGTTTAGCGCACCAAGCATTGTTAACGCAGAAGAAGCACCAGTGCAAGCTGCTAAAAACATTGAGCAAATATCTGTATTAGGATCGCGTGTATCTAACCGTACTTCTACTGAGTCTTCTTCTCCTATTGATTTAATTGACGCAGATGATTTAACCAAAGGTGGCTTTACCGAGCTTGGCCAAAGCCTTCAAGCGACAGCGCCTTCATTTAACTTTTCGCGTACACAAGTATCAGACGGTTCTGATTTATTTAGACCCGCCACACTTCGTGGCTTACAGCCAGATCAAACTCTTGTATTAGTAAATGGTAAACGTCGTCATAACCAATCAATTTTTGGCCTTAACGGTACAGTAGGCGCAGGCGCTGCGGGTACTGATATGAATGCGATTCCGCTAACGGCCCTTAAAGGCGTTGAAGTATTACGCGATGGCGCAGCGGCGCAATATGGCTCTGATGCTATTGCAGGCGTAATTAACTTATCTCTTAATAACTCAACCGGTATTACAACGGGTTTTGTACAATACGGCGGCACAAGTGAAGGTGACGGCGACACTATTTCAGCAGGTTTAAACCGTGGTTTTGATATAGGCAGCGAAGGCGGCTTTATTAACCTATCGCTTGAGTACCGTGATGCCGATGGCACTAACCGCGCCGAGCGTGATACGGGTGGTTCGCTTAATGTTGAACCAGGTACGTTAAGTGAAGATGTACGCTGGGGCCAAGGTAACTCAGAAAGTGAATTTACGTCGTTATTTTACAACATGGCATTACCAATGGGCGACGGCGAGCTTTACTCGTTTGGTGGCTACTCAGAGCGCACGGCGCTGGGTAATGGTTTTTACCGTAACTTTAACGAAGCCTCTAAAAACGTAACTCAAGTATATAGCGATGGTTTTTTACCGCGCATATATAACGAAGCACAAGATATTTCAGTCGCGCTTGGTTTTAAAGGCGATATAAACACTGATTGGAATTACGATGTATCGGCTGTTTATGGTGAAAATCAATACGACTTTACATCACGCAATACATTAAACGCTTCTTACGCGGCTGAGTATTTATTTAACAACCCAAGTGCAAGCGATGCCGATATTGCAGCAAATTCAGGCCCTAGTGGCGGTTACTCAGGTGGTTTTAGATTTGATCAAACAACGGTTAACCTTGATGTAAACGGTATTGTAGATATTGGCCGTGGCGAACCTTTATATGTAACAGTAGGCGCTGAATACCGTAAAGAAAACTACGAAATAGTGCCTGGCGATGAAGCATCATACGCCTGTGGACTAGCAAATATGGATACCTCGTACCCATCAGTAAACGATCCGGACCAATTTGCACAGTGTGGTTTTCAGGCTTATAACGGCCTACGCCCTGAAGCGGCTAACGACAGCGACCGTAACAGCTACGCAGTTTATGTAGACGTAGAAACTATGATCACCGACGCATGGAACGTAAGTGGTGCGCTACGTTATGAAGATTTCTCAGATGCTGGGGATGATTTAATTGGTAAATTAGCAACACGTTATGAATTTTCAGATGATTTTGCTGTACGTGGTGCGGTATCTACCGGCTTTAGAGCACCATCGCTTCAACAAAGTGGTTATACAGCCTTTACAACTAACTTAGGCTCAGACGGCACATTAACGCAGTCCTTCACTGCAAACACCGGTACAGCCTTCCCAAGTGCGTTAGGCGTAGATAGCTTAGAGCTTGAAACTTCAACAAACTACAGTGCTGGTTTTGTTTACGATGTAACAAGCGAGCTTTCGTTAACGGTTGATTTTTACCGTGTAGAAATTGAAGACCGTATAACGCTTGGCAGCTTACTTACGGCTGACGACGTATCGTTTAGCTCAGAAGCGGTTGCAGCGCTACAAGCAACAGGAGCAGTGCAAGCTAACTACTTCTCAAACTCGGTTGATTCTACTACGCAAGGTGTTGATATTATTGCATCGTACCGCACTGAAGTTGAAGGCGGCAATTTAGGAATAACCTTTGCGGGTAACCTAAACGATACTAAAATTGACGGCGTAAATGCTGAAGACGGTATTCCTGAAGCGGTTGCTTTTGACGACCTACAACGTAGCTTTTTTACCGACGGACAACCTAGTGAACGTGCAACGCTTACGTTTGACTACGAGCGCGATGCCTACACATCAACCATTCGCTTTAACTACTTTGGCGAAACAGACGTAAAATACTTTGGTAACGACCATATTTCATTACCAGGTGAGCTTTCGCCAACAGGGTCGTTTAAACCAACAAGTACGGTTGAATCTGCTGTGTTAGTTGATTTAAATGTTAGCTACCAAATTAACGACATGTTTGCGCTTTCGGTGGGTGCCGATAACGTATTTGACGAAACGCCAGACGAGCTAGGCGACGACGAAGTACTTAACTTTATCACCAACGGTGCATTTAAATATCCAGTACGTGCATTACCATACGGCTTTGACGGCAGAACGTACTATGCAAAAGTAAGCTTTAGTTTTTAATTATCTTATAAAAAAGTAAAGCAAACTAAGTAATATTAAGCGCAGTTATTAACTGCGCTTTTTTATACTTTTTTATTACTAAAAAAGTACCTGTTGGGCATTAAAAATACTTGCGCGGTTGAAAATTAAGCCTACAATCGCCATCTCTTAAATAGGCTAATATAAAAGCCTTTTTATTATTTAACTTAAAATAACCATTGGCTGATAGGAAATATATGACTAAAAAATCTAAAGCAAAAACCGCAAACACCAGCGCGGTAGACACAGGGCGAGGCGTTATAAACCACAATGCACTAGCGGCGATGGTCACCTCTAAATTATTTAAACCACAAGTAGTTAAAGCTAAAAAAGGCAAAGGCTCGTTTAAACGCAGCAACAAACATTCAGGACAAGAGTCCTATTTAATCGCGGCTTAAATAGCACCGATCAAATAGGGCTTTTGAATATAGTAAGCGAGGTTTTATACCTCGCTTTTACTTTTAAAGCATACAAGCCACGTTACATAAGCGCGAAATAAATTCGCACCTACGGGTTTGGTATTTGCACGATGTAGCTGAGGTTTTATACCTCGCGTTCACTTTTAGAGCATTTAAGCCATGTTACACAAGCGCGAAATAAATTTGCACCTACGGGTTTAGTGTTTGCACGATGTAGGTGAGGTTTTATACTTCGCTTTCACTTTTAAAGTATTAAAGCTAAATTACATAAGCGCGAAATAAATTCGCGCCTACGGGTTTGCTGTTTGCACGATGTAGGTGAGGTTTTATACCTCGCTTTCACTTTTAGAGCATTAAAGCCACGTTACACGAGCGCGAAGTAAATTCGCACCTACAAGTTTGTAGAGCACGGTGGTTTAAACTGCTGTGCTGAATTTTTTAACTGTTTGTGATGGGTTTTCACCAAATAGTTGCGTGTAATCTTTAGCAAATTGTCCCGCATGCCAAAATCCCCAATTGGCTGCTATTACTGAAATTGGCTTATCTTGGTTTGGTTTTTTTAGTTCCCGCCTTACATTATTTAAACGTGTTAAACGTAAAAACCGCAAAGGGTTAATTCCTAAAATACTCTCAAAGCTATACTGAAGTGTGCGCCTACTTACAAAGGAAAGCTCGCACAGCTCAGTTATTGTTATTGGGTTTTGTGGATTTGTGGCCACGTAATCTTTTACTTTATCTACTACGGCTTTTCTATGTTTATAACTTGGCGCAATATTTTGTTGTGGATTATCTGCTTGTAATAAGTGTAGTGCCAACATGTTTAGCATATCTTGTTGTGATTCGGTTTTAAGTCCAAAGCCCTTGCCTACAACCATGCTATTAATTATTTGCCTTGCCGTTTGTAATGATGAGTTGCTTACCGATAAGCGAGCTGATTGGGCAGATGACAGGTTTTTCAATGTTACGCCTTGTAGCTGCGCCATATATTCAATTGAATTCCAATCGATTACCAAACCATAAATATTAAATTGCTCAGGGGTTATCAGCTCAAAGTCATTATCACTTGTACGGCACATAAATTGATTACTTGCCACACTTAGACCATTAATCTTACTTTGCTGCGACTGACAAGGAATGCCAAGCCAAACAGAATTGGGGGCGATGTTACATTGCTGACGAAGCGCTCGCTCGGTGTATTCTTTAAACACATGAATATTGGCGTAATCTGTTTCTTCAATAAAACCATAAAAGCTGCCGTCGCTCATTTGATCGTATTTTTGCTGCCATTGAGTAAGGCTATGCGCTTGCTCGTCTATATCGTGTGTTTGCACCTTGCTCTTTAGTGGTGCGTTGTAGCTACTTTGCTGCGCCATATAGGGGATGCTCTTTTTCGTTACACTTTTATTATGGTTAAGTTAACACCGCTTTGCGTGTGTAACCAATTGAATTGGATTAATAAATAATCTTTTGCCGAAATTCGATAGTTACTTGGTACAAAATAAGCTGTCTTGTAACTATTGAAAATTGATTTATAGCTAAAGATGCAGCGAAACCTATACCAAGGTTTATCATATTAGTTATGTGGAGTAAATCATGGGGCAAGCGTACAGTTACACTTTAGGTACACACACTTATAAATTCAAGAACTTAGCCCAGTTAATGGCTAAAGCAACGCCGCAACGTTCGGGTGATCGCTTAGCGGGTGTCATTGCACAATCAGCACAAGAACGTGCTGTGGCTCAAATGACATTGGCCGATGTACCTCTTAAAACATTTTTAAATGAGGTACTTATTCCCTACGAAGATGACGAAATTACACGCTTAATTATTGACGAGCACGATGCCAATGCCTTTATGGCTATTGCACATTTAACCGTAGGCGATTTTCGTAATTGGCTTTTAAGCGACTTTGCAACACCCGCTATACTTGCAAGTATAAGGCAAGGTATTACGCCCGAAATGGCTGCTGCTGTTAGCAAAATAATGCGCAATCAAGATCTCATATTAATTGCTAAAAAGTGCCATGTTACAAGTGCTTTTAGAAACACTATTGGCCTCCCTGGGCATTTATCTACACGTTTACAACCCAATCATCCAACTGACGATATTAACGGTATTGCTGCATGCATGCTTGATGGGCTGCTATACGGTAATGGCGATGCCGTAATAGGTATAAACCCAGCAACCGACAACGTTGCCCAGGCCATTAAATTAATGACATTAATGGATGATGTTATTCAAAAATACGCCATACCGACGCAAAGCTGTGTGCTTACCCATGTTACTAACACTATTGAATGTATAGAAGCTGGCGCACCGGTTGATTTGGTATTTCAGTCGATTGGCGGCACGGAGGCTACTAACTCAAGTTTTGGTTTTAATTTAAATACCTTAGCTGAAGCGCAAGATGCCGCTTTGAGTTTAAAGCGCGGCACTGTTGGCAATAATGTGATGTATTTTGAAACTGGGCAAGGCAGTTCGCTTTCAGCAAATGCGCATCATGGGCTTGATCAGCAAACGTGTGAAGCTCGCGCTTATGCAGTTGCTCGTAAGTTTAACCCGTTACTGGTTAATACCGTGGTGGGGTTTATTGGCCCTGAATATTTGTTTGATGGTAAAGAAATTACCCGAGCAGGACTTGAGGATCACTTTTGCGCTAAGTTACTAGGCATACCGATGGGGTGCGACGTGTGTTACACCAATCATGCAGAGGCCGATCAAAACGATATGGATAATTTGCTAACGCTATTAGGTGTTGCAGGTTGCTCGTTTGTAATGGGAATACCTGGCTCTGACGATATTATGCTTAACTACCAAACTACGTCGTTTCATGATGCATTATATGTGCGTCGAGTTCTTGGCTCTAGACCCGCCCCTGAGTTTGAAGCATGGCTAAGCAAAATGAAAATTATGCAAAGCACTACCGACATCACACTTTCAGATACCTTGCCTCCCGCTTTTGCTAAACCTCTGGGTGCAATTACTGGAGGTGGCTCATGAAATCACGTTCAAAACCGACCACTCCATTAGATAACTCAGTAAACGAGCATAAAAATAACGGTAATGTAGTGCACAACCCTTGGAGTGATTTACGGCGTTTTACCGACGCCCGTATTGGGCTTGGTCGCGCCGGTATAAGTTTACCCACCTCAGAAATGCTGGCTTTTCAGCTATCTCATGCACAAGCGCGTGATGCGGTGAGTTTTCCGCTTGATATTAACGCAATGACTGAGCAACTAGGCAGTATTAGTGCTCTAAAAGAGGTTGCCCCTCCCCTGCATTTACACAGCCAAGCCGTTGACAGGATTACTTACCTTCAGCGACCCGATTTAGGCCGCAAACTTGATGAAAATGGTAGGCAAGTACTTCTCAGCTATATGAATAAACAAAAGCACACTGCGCAGGCTAAATACGATTTAGCAATTGTAGTGGTTGATGGACTTTCGTCGTTGGCGGTACAAAAAAATGCATACCCATTTATAACAGAGCTATTAACGCATCTTATAACAGACAAGCAATTTAAAATTGCCCCCATTACTTTGGTTGAGCAAGGGCGAGTAGCGATTGGCGACGATATAGGTGAGTTGCTAAATGCGCAGGTGGTTATGGTGTTAATAGGAGAGCGCCCAGGACTTAGTTCGCCAGATAGCCTTGGCTTGTATTTAACATGGGAGCCCAAAACAGGACTTAACGATGCATGTCGTAATTGCATATCGAATATTCGCCCTGCAGGCCTACCTTATACAGAAGCGGCGAGACGCGCACTGTACTTATTACGTGAAGCTAAAAAACTGAAACTAACTGGGGTTAATTTAAAAGACCGCACACAAGATGATGTAATTGAGCATCAGGTTTCAACCACTAACTTTTTAATTGCTGAGTAATTTTAATTAAAAACACATGAAATAAAAAAATAAAAACTAAACATCAACGGAGAAAGGTTATGTCTACTAATAATAATACAGAGTACCTTGCTAAAAGACAGTTAAAACGGGGTACTGCGGGGTGGTTATTGCTCGCAGGTTTGGGTGTGTCGTATGTAATATCGGGTGACTTTGCAGGCTGGAACTTTGGTATCGCCGAAGCCGGTTGGGGTGGTTTTGCGATTGCTGCAGTATTAATGGCGGTTATGTATTTAGCGCTTGTACTATCGCTTGCTGAAATGTCAGCTGCAATACCTGCTGCAGGCGGTGGTTATAGTTTTGCGCGTCAAGCTATGGGGCCAGCGGGAGGCTATTTAACTGGCCTTGCCGTATTAATTGAATATGCCTTAGCACCCGCTGCTATTGTTATTTTTATTGGCTCGGCAGTTGAAGCCCTCACCGGGTTTAATGGCCCATGGGTATATGCATTATTTTACTTACTATTTGTGGGAATTCATTTAGCGGGCGTAGGAGAAGCGCTTAAAGTAATGATGGTAATAAGTGGTTTAGCGGTATTAGCTATTATTGCAACGGCTTTTGTTTTAATCACAAATTTTGATGCATCGCGCTTATTTGACGTCCCCGTAACCGATGCAGTGGGAGCCAGTGAGTTTTTACCTTTAGGTTGGTACGGGGTTTGGGCTGCATTACCGTTTGCCATGTGGTTATTTTTAGCGGTTGAAGGTGTACCGCTTGCTGCTGAAGAAGCAAAAGATCCCGCTAAAGATGTGCCAAAAGGCATTATTGGTGCAATGATCTTTTTGTTATTTACTGCTTTTTTAGTTGTTGTTTTAGTACCTGGTGCTGGCGGTGCTGCTGCAATGGGGGCAAGTGCTGTGCCTTTAGTTGATGCATTAAATGCATCCGGTAGTGAGGGCTTAGCAACCGTTGTAAATATATTAGGGCTTGCGGGTTTAGTCGCTTCGTTTTTCTCTATTATTTATGGTTATAGTCGCTTAGTGTTTGCTTTATCTAGAGCCGGTTATTTACCACGTTCGTTGTCGATTACGACTAATCGCAAAGTGCCAGCACGTGCGTTGATTGTACCGGCAGTATTTGGCTTTTTAGTATCACTCAGTGGTGAGGGTGATTTAATACTTGCAATGGCTGTAGTAGGTGCAACGCTCTCGTATGCATTAATGGCGCTGAGCCATATTTTACTTCGCGTTAAACAACCTGATTTACCTCGCCCGTACAAAACTCCAGGTGGCGTAGTTACGTCAAGTATTGCTTTAGTACTTTCGCTTATAGCATTAACGGGTGTGTATGCGTTTGACCCTCGTGCATTTTTATACACTATGGTGCTGTTTATTGTGGGCGCCGCATATTACTTTGGCTATAGCTCAAAATACTTAGTTGCTAAAAGCGCTGATGAAGAGTTTGCAATGTTGGCAAATGCAGAATCTGATTTAGAAATGGCTAAGTAGGTATTAATAGTTATTAAATATAAGTGAGGCTCCCCCTCACTTATTTTTTTATACGTACAATACGATGTAAAAATGGTGCCTGCATGTAGGCATCAAGTCCCTTATCTACTTTATTAATACCGTTTAAAACTAAAACTTTATGTTGCCGCGTAGCGCTTTGTTTTGCCCGTGTTTAGTTTTTTTGTCCATGCGCTTTCGCTGTGAATTACGGCTGGGCTTGGTGGCACGACGCGCTTTATTAACAACGGTAGCACTAAGAATTAAATCTTTTAAGCGCTTAAGGGCATCTTCTCGGTTTAGCTCTTGCGTACGGTGGCTTTGCGCTTTAATTATTAAAACGCCCTCTTTGGTAATTCTTGTATCATTTAAGGCTAGCAAACGCTCTTTATAAAAATCAGGTAATTTAGAGCGATTAATATCAAAGCGTAAATGAATGGCACTGGCTACTTTGTTAACATTTTGACCACCGGCACCTTGCGAACGAATAGCCGTAAGCTCTAGTTCCCATTCATCGATAGTGACAGTATTTGAAATTGTTAACATTGTGTTCAGCTCTATTTGTCAAAAATGTATTATATCATCAGTACATTAGCTTGTGGTGAATGAACTAAATTCTTAGAACTTAAATAAATTCTCATAAATTGTACTATAAAATCAGCCAATATATTATTTTGTGTTGGCAAGTGTTGCTTATTAGTTTCTAATTGGCACAACTTTAATACTAGGAAATGCTCAATGAAAAAAATACTTGTATCACTTAGCTTATTAGCAATGAGTTTCTCAAGCCTTGCAGTAGATATTAACGAAGGTCAACTTCAAAGCTATATGAAAGCACTGCCAGCTGTAACGAGCTGGGCAAGCAGCCAAGAGTCTTTAAAAGACTTAAACTTAGCAAGTATGTTAGGTGGTTCTGCAGATCAAAGTGTTGACGAACAAAGCTCTTTAGCTAATAGCGCACTAAACATGATTAAAGAGCAAGACCTATACAAAAGCTTCGCGGGTGTTACAGGCCGCTACGGCTTTACACCAGAGCAACTAGTAACTGTAGGTTCTGAAGTATCAATGGCTTATATCGAAAACCTTAAATCGGGTTTATCTGCTGATAATCAAGAAACAGCGAATAAAGTAATGGGCGGTTTTCAAAGCATGAAAAGTGCTAAAGATAAAGGCGCTAGCTCGTTAATGGGTTCGTTTGGTAAATCGTCAAGCGCAGCTGAGGAGTCTACAGAGTCTTTAGTAAGCGAAAGCAACCTTGAACTTGTGAGCGAATATATGCCACAACTACAAAAGCTTTTTGCACTTCTATAAGTTTTATTGTTCTATAAAAAGGTGGCTTTGCCGCCTTTTTTAATGCCTAATTTTTATATGACTTAGATAAATTACAATATTTTATAAGTAATACTGACCGGGACTATATGCAAAAACGGGGGAGTAAATTATTACTCCCCCGTTTTTATTTAGCGTACAGATTATTTAAGATCGAATCTGTCTGCGTTCATTACTTTTACCCATGCGTTTACAAAGTCATGTACAAAGCGCTCTTTGTTGTCGTCTTGTGCATAAAACTCAGCAAGTGCGCGCAATATAGAGTTTGATCCAAATACTAAATCAACGCGTGTTGCAGTCCATTTAGTAGTGCCACTTTTACGGTCTACTATATTGTATAAACCTTTTTGAGTTGGCTCCCAACGGTTTGACATGTCAGTTAAGTTTACAAAGAAGTCGTTGGTTAATGAGCCTACGCTATTTGTAAATACGCCGTGTTCGCTGCCAGCATAGTTAGTACCTAGTACTCGCATCCCACCAATAAGTACCGACATTTCTGGTGCACTTAATCCCATTAGTTGGCTGCGCTCTAGTAATAACTCCTCCGCTGACACTGCGTAATCTTTTTTCAGCCAGTTTCTAAAACCATCGTGGATTGGTTCTAGTACATCAAACGATTCTGCATCAGTCATTTCATCTGTTGCATCTCCACGTCCTGGAGCAAACGGCACGTTTACATCAACACCGGCTTGTTTTGCTGCTTGTTCTACGGCTGCTGTACCACCTAAAACAATTAAGTCGGCGATGCTAACAGGTTTACTCAAGCCAGCCTGCACTTTTTCAAGCGCACTAAGTACTGATGCTAAACGTTCTGGCTCATTACCTTGCCAATCTTTTTGCGGTGCTAAACGAATGCGTGCACCATTTGCGCCGCCACGTTTATCAGAACCACGATAAGTACGTGCGCTATCCCAAGCTGTATTTATTAAATCAGCGGCACTAACACCACAGTTTAATAATGTGGTTTTTAGATTGCTAATTTCGTCGTCTGTTAATGTGTAATCAACGGTTGGAATTGGATCTTGCCAAATTAAGTCTTCGCTTGGTACGTCGGCACCTAAGTAACATGATTTAGGGCCTAAATCGCGGTGAGTTAGTTTAAACCAGGCACGTGCAAACACGTCTGAAAAGTAGTCAAAGTCGTTATAAAAACGCTCAATAATTTTACGGTACGTTGGGTCCACTTTCATGGCCATATCAGCATCTGTCATCATTGGGTTTAAACGAATTGATGAATCTTCTACATCGACAGGTTTGTCTTCTTCTTTAATATTAATAGGCTCCCACTGATGAGCGCCTGCAGGGCTTTTAGTGAGTTCCCATTCGTAGGTTAATAAAAGCTTACAGTATTCGTTATCCCATTGTGTTGGGTGCGTAGTCCATGCGCCCTCTACACCTGATGTAACTGTATCGCGACCAATCCCACGGGTTGTAGTGTTATTCCAACCAAGGCCTTGCTCGTGTACGTCAGCTGCTTCTGGTTCTGGTCCTAAGTTTTCTGCTTTGCCATTACCGTGCGCTTTACCTACTGTGTGTCCGCCTACCGTTAATGCGGCGGTTTCTTCGTCATCCATTGCCATACGTGCAAAAGTTTCGCGAATTTGGGCCGCTGTTTTAAGCGGATCAGGAATACCATTTACACCTTCAGGGTTGACATAAATTAAGCCCATTTGTACTGCGGCTAATGGATTTTCCATGGTGTCTGGTTTATCTACACTTTCGTAACGGCCGTCACTTGGCGCTAACCATTCTTTTTCGGCTCCCCAGTAAACGTCTTTTTCAGGATGCCAAATATCTTCTCGGCCGCCGGCAAAACCAAAGGTTTTTAAGCCCATTGATTCGTATGCCATGTTGCCCGCTAAAATAATTAAGTCGGCCCATGAAAGCTTGTTACCGTATTTTTTCTTTATTGGCCAAAGTAAACGGCGCGCTTTGTCAAGGTTACCGTTATCTGGCCATGAATTTAGTGGCGCAAAACGTTGATTACCTGTACCACCGCCCCCTCTACCATCGGCTAAACGGTATGAACCCGCTGAGTGCCATGCTAAACGAATCATTAAACCGCCGTAATGTCCCCAATCGGCTGGCCACCAATCTTGGCTATCGGTCATTAAGCTTTTTACGTCTATTTTTAGCGCGTCAAGATCGATTGATTTAAATGCTTCAGCGTAATTAAAGTCGCTATTGTATGGATTTGATTTGGTGTCGTGCTGATGAAGAATGTCTAAGTTTAGGGCATTTGGCCACCAATCAGTATTGGGATTAGACGTTTTAGTATTACTGCCGTGCATGACCGGACATTGGCCTGCTTTAGGGTTGCTCATTCTGGAATCCTTATAATAGAAAAGTAAAATACTTAATCAATCAGTATTGTTGTTTATGTATTTATAACTTTTTAAAAAGTAACGGTTATTTTTATTTAATCGGCTTACTTATTATTTAGTGTGCCTGCCTAAACACTTACGTATCCTTAATATAGGCGCATAAATTATGCTACGCCAGCCTCAACATACTATTTAAAACGATTGCTCCAATTTATATTTTTGATTGGCCTTTTGCTAATGATGTATTTAACAATAGCTTTGTAATTACGTTCAAAATAATAGTAAAAATAAATCTGATGACGCTCTTGTAAGGTATTACGTAAGATAAAAAAACAAATTAGTGAATTAACCTTAACCTTTTTACTAGACCTGTGATCGAATTGAAAAATTTCGGCGTAATGGTATGTGAAGGGTTTGAAAGTGGCTTTAATTTATTTAAAGCGCACATTGGAATACCCCCCTTCACCATGAAATTGTAGTTATATAGTTATAATTATAAAGGTGCATTACTTAAGCCCAATGCACCTTTACTTTATAAACCGAATACTTTGAGTATTCTTATATTTTTAACTAATTGAATTGAATTAAGTATTTGTTCATAAAGATTCAGTTAGTATGAAGTTGTTCTCCTGTGAATCCCTACGACATATTGTTGTTTTAAGCAGTTTTTGCCAGCTCATATTGAGCTGGTTTTTTTTGCCTATTTTTTCTTAAAACCACCTAAGTATTAGCAAAATGCTCATGCTTTACCCTATTATTGCTAAGCTCACTGGGCTAAAAAATTCTTACAACTATTACTCCTATCTAAATTAGGTCAATTTTAATCCTGAAAAGTCAACGCGCCCTAGTGCCATTCAGCCCTGCATGTTAAAGTTATTACAGTAATTAATTTAATTAGGCGTACCGATGCGTTATTACCTATCTACACTTTTTGTTTGTTTAACTTTTTTTTCGGGCATAGTAAATTCTGCTGAACAAAAACCAGCAGCCCCTACAGCACAACAAGAGCAACAAGCTCTCAAACAACTTAAAGAGTCTATGTTTAAACCGCTAATGGAGCGCTACATACTCGACGAGCTAAAAGCCGTAAGGCAAGATCAACAAAAACTCCGTGAGGATGTAACTAAGCAAGTTACTCATGCACAGCTTGATACTGCAGATCGCGCATTAACGTACACTACCGATACTATTAATAATGTATTTTTTATAATTACCGCTACGGCTTCTATTTTGGTTTTAGTGGGCTGGAACTCACTACGCGATGTTAAAAATAAAGTAGAAGATATTGTAAATACACGTGTAAGTGTAATTACTGACGAGTATGAAGACCGATTAAAAATTCTTGAAGAAAAACTACGCGTACGCTCAGAAGAAATACTCAGTAACCAAGAGCGCATATCGGTTACCAACGAGGTTCATTCGTTATGGATGCGTGCCAATTTGGAAAGTGATTTTGCTAATAAAATTGAAATATTTGATGAGATTTTAAAACGTAAACCAGAGGATGTTGAAGCCATTGCTTATAAGGCCGATGCGTTATTAGAAATAAATGAAACAGCACAAGCCATTGAGTTGTGTAATCAAGCCATTGATATAGATAGTGTCTATGGTTATGCCTATTGGCAACGAGCCTGTGCTTATGCGCTAACACATAAGCATGCTGATGCATTAGCCGACATTAAAATGGCACTTGAATACTCTCCAAATTTACGTAATGAGCTATTACATGAGAGCGCATTTGCAAGCTTACATGACAACGACAGCTTTAATACTATAGTAGCTGGTGAAGTTGTTTAAGCACTCAGTATTTGGCCTGTATGATTAGGCGCAACATCATAAAAAAGGGCCTTGGCCCTTTTTTTGTTTTTAAAGGTTAAGTTTGTTGTGTAATTAGAAGCTTTACTGCGCTCTACAAACTCTGCTCTACCGTAGAGTTAAGACCTAAAGTGATTAATTCACAAATAGGTTTAGAGACGCTGCGCTTTTAGAGAAGAGCTTAGAAGTTCAAATAATAAAAACAATCAGAAACTGTGCTTCTAACATGAGCAACAAGTCATACTCTAAACTTGGTATAAACACTTCTATTCGCGCAGGTTACAAGCTTTTAAAGCAACGCTTGTACTTTTATAATGCCGAGTCAGCATTGGTTTTGCTCTTCTCATTTGCTCCTCCTTTTCTTCTCTACGTGCATATTTTTTTTAGGGCTGTTATACACAAATAGGTTTAGAGATGCTGCGCTTTTAGAGTAGTTAGCTTAAGTAATTAGAAGCTGTGCTTCTCGCGCGAGCAAGCTTAGCGCCTACAACACAGCAAATCACGTCAAAATCCGATGCAATATTGTATGGTGGCTTATTTTCTTCAGGCATAAAAAAAGCCGCATAAAATGCGGCTTTGGAGGTTTAGTCTCACTTCACTTTGGGCGTGTCTCCAAAACTTAGTGAATACGTTACCAAGGAACTGTTATGTATTATTTAAGCTATTGACTCTAATGCAATTTTAACCATTTCGTTAAACGTGCTTTGACGCTCATCAGCAGGTGTTGCTTCGCCAGTGATTACGTGGTCACTTACTGTAAATAATGCCATTGCGTTTGCGCCGTATTCAGCTGCAACGCCGTATAAACCGGCTGTTTCCATATCTACTGCTAGCATGCCTAACTTGTCTAAGTCTTTATAGAACGAGTCATCTGCTTGATAGAATGTATCTGTCGTAAATACGTTACCTACTTTTGCTTTAATGCCTAGCTCTTTAGCAGCGTTTACGCCGTTTAAAAGTAAGTCAAAGTTAGCAATAGCAGCAAAATCGTAGCCACGTACGCGTGCACGGTTTACGTTTGAATCTGTGCTTGCACCTTGTGCAAAAATTACGTCACGAATTTTGATATCTGTGCCAATACCGCCACACGTACCGATACGTATAATATTTTTAACGCCAAAGCTTACAATTAGCTCACGTGCATAAATAGACATTGATGGAATGCCCATGCCTGAACCCATAATACTTACTGGCTTACCTTTGTAAGTACCAGTGAAACCGTACATGTTACGAACGCCTGTAACTTGTACTGCATCATCTAAAAAGTTTTCAGCAATATATTGCGCACGTAGCGGATCGCCTGGCATTAATACTGTTTCGGCGAAATCACCAACGTTTGCACTGATATGCGGAGTACTCATTAATTGTTTTCCTTTTTATTTGGCGTTTTTAGCTCATTTAAAAAGCTGTCGCCGTAATCAAGCGCAGATAAGCTAAACCACTGTGCCAGTGTTTGACCTATATCTGCAAAGCTGTTGCGTTCACCTAATGGTGTGTTACTCATACCTGGTTGGTATGCAATAACAGGTACGTATTCACGAGTGTGCTCAGAACCTGGAAAGGTTGGGTCACAGCCATGATCTGCAGTGATCATTAATACGTCATCTGCTTTTAACTGATTTAGTATAGTTGGTAAATAGTCATCAAATTCTTTTAATGCTTTTGCGTATCCGACTGGATTACGACGATGACCAAATTTTTCATCAAAATCAACTAGGTTAGTAAAGATTAAGCTACGATCTGGCGCACTTTCCATTACTTCGCTTGTTTTTTCTAGCAAGTTCATAAGCCCAGGTGCTTTATGCTTTTGGGTTATGCCCTGATGCGCGTAAATATCTGAAATTTTACCAATACTAATTACTTCGCCGCCGTCTTTTGCTAGTACATCTAGCAATGTTGGTGCTGGCGGAAGTACTGAATAGTCACGACGATTACCCGTTCGAGCAAAGTCTTGGCTATTTGAACCCAAAAATGGCCGCGCAATCACTCGTCCTATATTCATTTCATCAAGTAGCGCCCGTGCGATTTCGCAAACTTGATAAAGCTTCTCTAGGCCGAATGACTCTTCATGCGCGGCTATTTGAAACACGCTATCAGCTGAGGTGTAACAGATTGGTTTACCTGTTTTTACATGCTCTTCACCTAGCTGTTCTAAAATGGTAGTTCCTGATGCATGGCAATTGCCTAAAATGCCTGGAATACCCGTACGAGCAATAAACTCGTCTATAAATTCTTGTGGGAAACTTGGCTGTGTTTTTGGGAAATATCCCCAATCAAATAACACAGGTACGCCTGCCATTTCCCAATGACCTGATGGCGTGTCTTTTCCGCTAGAGATTTCTTTAGCGTAACCCCATGCACCTTGAGGAGCTTGGCGGTCTGAAATTAAACACGGTTCGCCACCGGCAGCTTCGCATGCATCCACTAACCCAAGTTTTGATAGGTTAGGAAGCGACAGTGCAGTGCCTGTTTCGTCGTAATATGCTTTTAGTAAGTGAGCGAATGTATTAGCCCCAAGATCGCCGAATTTATCTGCATCTGGTGCTGCACCGATTCCTAGGCTATCTGCCATTAAAATAATTGCTCTTGCCATTTTGACCTCACTTTGATTCTAGGTGGTTACTTTATCCGCTGATCGAATTTTCCGTACAGGACAAAAGTCCTGTTTCATAAAACCTAAACATTATAAATTTGCACCCTTGAGCGAAGCAAAAGAGATTAATCGTGTCTTTTTTGCTATTGTGATCTACCAACAATATATCTTTCTGTGTGGATGAGAACTTTAGTGACACGAACTACTATTATAGCCATTGCAGGCGCATCAGCGTCGGGCAAATCTCTTTTTAGCCAAACAATTTACAATGAATTGGTTAATGAGCTTGAACCAGGCGCTATCGCCATTATTGAAGAAGATGCTTATTACAAGGATCAGTCGCATTTGCCGATGGCTCATCGTACGCAAACAAATTACGACCATCCAGATGCATTTGAACACGCATTAATGCTTGAGCATTTAACGCAACTTCGTTGTGGTAACTCAGTAGAAGTACCAACGTATGATTATGCACAGCACACGCGTAGCGCAACCACACGCCGAGTGCCAGCTGCTAAAATACTCATTGTTGAAGGTATTTTACTATTGAGTGATAAAGCGCTTAATAAAGAATTTGATATTAAGGTGTTTATAGACACACCTTTAGATATTTGTTTAATGCGTCGTATGCAACGTGATATGGAGCAACGAGGCAGAACATTACAATCTGTTGTTGAGCAATATCAGGCAACTGTTAGACCGATGTTTTATCAATTCATTGAGCCTTCTAAGCATAATGCTGATTTAGTTGTGACTCGAGGCGGCATGAACCGCGTTGCGATTGATATAATAAAAAGTAAAATCAAATATTTACTACAAGAATAACAACGGGAAACATTTGTATGACAACATTTATGAGCTTAGTAGGCATGTGTGTGCTACTAAGCATTGCCTTTGCTGCGTCAACTAATCGCAAGGCAATTAATTTAAGAACCGTTGGTATAGCATTTGCGATGCAAATTGTTATAGGCGGTTTTGTTCTGTTTTTCGAAGCAGGAAAAAATGTGTTAACTAGCATGTCATCAGCCGTTTCGTCGGTTATTGGTTATGCTAATGATGGTATTGGGTTTTTATTTGGTCCACTCGCCTCACAAGACACATTAGGTTTTATTTTTGCAATTCAAGTTTTGCCAGTTATCGTGTTTTTCTCAGCGCTTGTTGCTGTGTTATATCACCTTGGCATTATGGATTGGATAATTAGGATTTTAGGCGGCGGTTTACAAAAATTATTGAAGACCTCGCGCACAGAATCGCTTTCAGCAACTGCAAATATTTTTGTAGGCCAAACTGAAGCACCGTTAATAGTTAAGCCATTTATAGCAACGATGACAAAATCGGAATTGTTTGCAGTAATGGTAGGTGGCTTAGCCACTGTAGCAGGCTCTGTAATGGCCGGTTACGTAATTATTGGCGTAGATCTTAAGTATCTTATTGCTGCGAGCTTTATGGCTGCACCAGGTGGTTTCTTAATGGCCAAGATGATTGTGCCAGAAACTGAAACGCCTAGAGATAACTTAGCTGATTTAGATTTAGATGACGAAGATAAACCTGTAAATGTAATTGATGCAGCTGCATCAGGTGCTGCAAACGGTATGCATTTAGCACTTAATGTAGGTGCAATGTTACTTGCTTTTGTAGCGCTAATTGCATTATTAAACGGTTTATTAGGCGGTATTGGCGGGTGGTTTGATTACCCAACATTAACGCTTCAAGAAATATTAGGTTATGTATTTGCTCCAGTTGCATGGTTACTAGGTGTGCCATGGGATGAAGCGATTATAGCCGGCAGCTTTATTGGTCAAAAGATAGTAGTAAACGAGTTTGTTGCTTACTTAGACTTTATAAATTATCGCGATACGTTAAGTGCGCACACACAAGCAATCGTTACTTTTGCTTTATGTGGGTTTGCTAACTTATCATCGATAGCCATTTTACTAGGTGGGTTAGGCGGTATGGCGCCTAGTCGGCGGAAGGATATCGCACGCTTAGGGCTCAGAGCAGTGTTAGCAGGATCTATGGCTAACCTTATGAGCGCAGCAATTGCTGGGTTTTTCCTCTCGCTAGCTTAGAAACTTATTGAGATGAACACCGGTGTTGCAAAACAAGAGGATAGCGCTTTAAGGGGTTAAAGCTCTATCTGACTTGAACGATACTTCACCAAGGGCCGCAAGGCCCTTTTATCGTTTTAGGCCTTAATTTTTAGCCTCAACTACTTCAAACCTCAAGCCACTTATCTATCTAGCCCCTTTATAGTTATACATAACTCAAATAAACCAATATCTTAGTAACAAGTTCACATAAATAATTTTTGTGTTTTTCATATTTTCAGCCACACTTATTATTACTTAAGCTAACCGAATGATGATTCGCTATTGTGAAATATATTCTTTATTCTCTTTTTTTAATTTGCTCTGTGTATGTTCAAGCAAAGGAAGCCCTGCTTGTTGTTACAGAGTTAGCACCACCAAACCAAGTATTGATTAATGGCGAGGTAGCAGGTGAAGGTACTCAGTTTATTAGAGATATATTTGCTGAGGCTGATCTCACACCTAACATTCAAATGTATCCTTGGGCACGTGCTTATAAAATTGCAGATGAGTTAAAAAACACCTTTATATACAGCCTTGCACGCACTGTAGAGCGAGAAAATAAATTTTATTGGATTGGACCAGTTGGACGATTTGAGCTGGGCTTTATCGGCCTATCAGAGCGAAATGATCTTATTATAAATAATACTGAACAAGCAAAAGTGTATAAAATTGCAATGCAACGCAATGACTTTTCAACACAAACCCTCACGAAACTTGGATTTGAAGTTGTTTTAACCTCTGATATTCAAAAATCATACTCTTTACTATTAGCTAAAAAAGTAGATTTAATTGTAGACGATCCATTATATATGCAGCAGATGAGTGATTATCTAAAGCTCAAACCAGCACACTTAAAGTTTATTTATAAAATAGATGAGCTAACAATTGATGCTTATTTAGCTGCAAATAAAAAAACAGATATGCATTTAATAGAAGCACTGCAAGCTGCATTTTTAAAAATAAAGCAAAATAAAGGGCTTCCTTACGAAAGATAAATCATTGAAGATAAGTATGCTTATGGGCGACAAAATCATCTTTCATTTTTAATTTTTTATATTCTTTGTTAAATTACTTTATAACACGCACAACTACTTACTTATTAAATGCGATGCAATTGCTAGCAAGCGCACAAAGATGTAATTTTTGCAGCCTTTCAGCATCTTCCCCACTTTATAGTCAAAGGTTCAAACTGATGCATTATTGTCATTATGAGCCCAAAATTAGATCTATTTTCTTTTTAAAAACAAATCCATATATTGTTTTTGCCTCCAAACATTAGTAAGTTTTCGCCCGCTTTAAAACCAATTTTATATACGCCTAGAGCTGAATTGTTTTTTCGGCGTAAAATTTAGACCGCATACTTAATGGAATTGTTATAACTTACTTATCAGCTTTGAGCTTATAAAAAAAAGTTTGACTCGCGCCTAGCGGCCCAGCCCAATAAAATGGTGGGTCACGTTCGATGTTTTTAATTATTGAAACAATGCCAAAGTAAGGGGCTTTTAAACTAAGTTATAAGCACGCTTCCAAGGAAGCAATTTAAACTCGCAGGTTATATCAATAGCTGTGAAAATATCTTTTACAATATCGAGAGTACTACTAACAAGCTGGTCTTTGTCGTTTTGAATTTGTTGTTTTGAAATTATAAGGGAGAAATGTTCGGTATAAATTACAAGCTTAAACTCACTTGCATTAGCACAATGGCTTAGAAGAATAGAAAAACGAATATTAGGAGGGGCTAAATAATAGCAATATCATTTAGTTAATTTACAGTGGTAATGGGCGTTGCTTGGTTTGAGTCAAATTTCAGACACAAAAAAAGCGCCTTAAGCGCTTTTTTTCATTTTACTTAAAAAGTAAAATTATACAGCTGTGATGTTATCAGCTTGTGGACCTTTTTGACCTTGTGAAAGAGTAAACTCTACACGTTGGCCTTCAGCTAAAGTTTTGAAACCTTCGCTTTTGATTGCTGAGAAATGTGCGAAAACGTCTGGGCCATTTTCTTGCTCGATGAAACCAAAACCTTTAGACTCGTTAAACCACTTAACTGTACCTGATACGATGTTAGACATTGTAATATCCTGAAATAAAAATAAAAATATGCTCATAAGAGCGGGTGTAGCAAAAAATGAGATGGTACTTTAAAAACTTCAGGACGGTACTACAAGTATTACTTATATCGAAATGGAGATTTATAGCTTACATGCTTTCTTTCTAGCTGCGGCCCACTATATAGAGTTTAAATAATATGTCAAGTACCTATCTATAATCAGAATAATAAACAACCAAAACTACTTTTAGTTGTTATTAAAATTCAAATTCTAATGCGAGCCTAAAACTATGGTTTTTTTCTGATTGGCTTATCTCAGTGATGAAACCCGCTTCCCATTTTAATTGCTTTTGCCCATCAAAGCGCTGTAAACCTATAAAGCCAGGCCCTATACCAATAAAGTCTTCTCCTACGTAAACCTCTATAGAAGGCTGGAAAGCAGAGCGATATCGATAGCGATATTGTGCTCTAAACTCACTTTCCCATTCATTTTTAATGTCTTGCCCCCACTCATAAACCAAAAAAGCGTTTAGCGTAAGGCTTGTTTTTCCAAATTCTTTTTCGATCACAAAACCCGAAGTTGCCTCATACACATCTTCGTTATGTTTTTTTTCAAGCTCAAATAACGCGCCCCAATCAGCCCATAATTTACCTTGCTCAATTAATTGCCAACGTAGCTCAAGCTCATAAGCTTCTAAACCAAAATCGCCGTTATCATCGCGCTCACCAACTAAATAGCCTTCCAGTGCCATTGTATCGTTAATAGCACCACCGCCACCCAAACGCTGCGCTAGTATGTTGCCACTATCTGTTTGGTGCGACACTAATCGCCACTCAAACTCACGCTCAAAAGGCAAAACATAGGGGTGATATACCTTATCAACAACAATACCATCAGCCTTTGCTTGGATTGAGAATACCAACAAACAAAGAGCGGTAAAACTAAGCGCTAAATATAGGTTGAGTGCTTTCATACACGTTCCTTAGTTATTGAAGCCGAAATAACATAACAAAGTAATAAAAATAACACGCTGCTTGTACTATATATAAGTACACTCATTAAATCAGGAGTGGCCTCGTAACCAACAAGAGCACGCAGTACACGGCCGAGCTCAGAGTTTTCGTTTAACAAATCACGTAAATCCCACACTGTTGAGGTGTTTGTAATTAAATCTATTTGGCTTGCCAAATCCAGTGCAACTAATAACTTAGCCGCGCTGTTAAAAGCAAGCAAAGTAAAAAGCGGGTACATACCAAAACGGTGCTTAATTGCATTCATTAAAAAGTACAGCAATACGCTAAAACTTAAACAAATTCCCACACCTAATAAAGTGCCAATAAATAAGCTTTGCCCTGCATCATTATTTTGCCAAAAACTGGTGAGGTAAATAATATAATGGCTTAAATACAGCGTTATTGTGCTTATAACTGCGATATAAAATGCCGCTGACTTTTGCTTTAGTGCAAATACCAATACAGCAATAAATATAGTGATACATAGCCCTATTTGTGAGTACTCTAACCCCTGGTGTTCAAACCACTGGCTCACCCACGACGCACTTTGCATGTACAAAAACGACATTACCGCGCCTATTACTAAAGCAGACCCTATTTTTAAAGAGCTTTGTTTTTTAACTACTTGCAGTAGCACTAATAAAATAGCCACTGGTAGTAATTGATTAAGGCTCATGACTAAACTAGTTATTAGCATGCTGCGCCCCTTCATCATTAACTATAACAACGCCCCTTGCTGTATTTGGCGAAAACTCACCAAAAAACTCGTAATGCCCTTTACTTAGCGGCCCTATATAAATAATGCTTTTACGATTTGGGTAGAGTACTTTCTCTCTGTTTAGATCAAAGCTATCAAACTCTTCTGGTGTGCTGTCTTGGTTTTCTATCAATAGTTTTACTTTTTTATTTGCGGGAATAATTATTTGTGAGGGATAAAACAAATGATCTTTTAAAATAATAAGGTACTCTTTACTCGCCGCGTTAAACGACAAAAATAGCAAACAACAAAGACATTGATTGAATAAACGTTTAGTCACTTTTTACTCCTGTAAAAGTAACCCTAACGGTTAGTCCACCTAAAGGGCTATTCGCTAAATGAATACTTGCGCCATAAATAGCAATTATGTGTTGAACAATCGCCATACCTAAACCCGCACCTTGCTCGCCTGTTGGATGTTGATCGCCACCCACGCGATAAAAGCGATTAAATATTCGCTCTTTTTGCTCTTCAGTCATGCCCGCACCAGAATCATCAATTTGCCAACTATAGCTGTTATTACTTGATGCTAATTTAATTATAATTTGACCATTATTGGGTGTGTATTTTATGGCATTGCTAAGTAAATTAGCGATGAGTGTGGTTAATGTAAATTCATCACCATTAATTACAAAATCATCACCTTCAAGGCTAATAGTTTGGTTTTTTTCATCTATTTTGTCGTATTGCTCCGATACGACTTGTTGAGTAATCGTTAGCAATGATTGTTCGCTAAACTGCCTCTGCCATTGTTCAGGCTGAGTGCGCCCTAAAATAAGCATTTGTTCAACAATATTACTTAAGCGATTAATACCTTGTGACATGGCTTGTAATTCTTGATGGTTTTGCGAGTTGCTTTGCTTACTAGCTAAATTGTGTACATTAATTTTTAAGCTACTGAGCGGGGTACGTAATTCGTGAGCTGCATCTGAGGCAAAAAAGCGCTCTCGTAAGTAGGCAGTTTCTACTCGTTTAAATAAGTCGTTTAAACGATTAATAACCGGTTTAATTTCTTCGTCGGTTACCTGCCAGTTAATTGGCGTAAAGTCGCTTGCTTGCCGAATAGCCAGCTGCTTAGATAATCGAGTAAGAGGGGCTAATGCGTATTTAACAAAAAAGCTAATAAAAATAGCAAGCAGAGGGACTGCCCATAGCATAGGTAACATTGCAGATAAAATAACGGCTTCAGCTAATTCAAACCGCTTTGCCATAGGTTCAGCAACAATGACTTTACGGGTGTTTTTACTCATCACAAACACTCGCATACGCTGCCCTGCTACATTGGCAGTTTGAAAGCCCTCGCTAAAACTAATTTGGTTATTCGTTAAACTCGATGAGCCGCTAAGTAAACTATTGTTTTGCCAAATTTGATACAACAACTGAGCACTATTATTGCTTACTTGTACTGCATTTGTGCTTAGTGCTAATGGTTGCTCAATTAAAACGCCAGCCACTATTTTAAGTTCATTATCAAGCAAGTTTTCGCCGTGGCGCATGCTTTTTTGATAGCCTTTTACTAATGCTAAAAAGCAAGTAAGCACCATCATTGAAAGTAAAATTAAGGTCAGACGTTTACGAATAGACATTTTCAACCTCGAAAGATAAACACACCCTAACGCTTACCAACCACGTAGCCAATGCCACGTAAGGTTTTAATAAAATCGCTAGGGAATTTTTTACGAAGATGATGAATATGCACCTCTATGGTATTAGAGCCAACTTCTTCACCCCATTGGTAAAGTTTGTTTTCGAGTTGTTGTTTTGATTGCACCCTTCCCTGATTTTCCATCAGCGCCTTTAAAAGCATGTATTCTTTTCGCGGCAATGTAAGTGACTGCCCACTTAGTGTAACTGTATGAGCTGATGTATCCATTACTACATCACCACAGCGCAATAAGCTTGATTGTGTTTGGTTAATGCGCCGGCTTGCTACACGTAATCGAGCAAATAACTCAGCAGGGTCAAACGGCTTTGCAAGGTAATCGTCAGCGCCCATGTCAAGCCCTTGGACTTTGTCATCAATACTGCCGCGAGCAGTTAAAATAACCACCGGAATAACTTTTTTTTGTGCTTTAATATGCTTTAAAACTTGCGAGCCGTCGCCATCAGGTAATCCTAAATCGAGAATAACAAGCTCAATCTCACCACTAGAAAGGCACTCTAAGGCATGCTTAACTGTGCCACTATGCTCTACGCTGTAGCCCTCTTGACGCAAAGAGCGAATAAGCCCTTGCGCCACTAAATGATCGTCCTCAACGAGTAATAAATGCATTATGTGTTTATCTTTTTAGTTTTTTATCTACTTTTACCAATAGCTGGCTTATTGCTTGTTGGCGATATTCATCTGCTTTTGCACGAGTATCACGAATGCCCGCAGCTTGTGCTACAAGTAGTCGTGCTTTAGCTTGTTTATAATCGCCTTCGTCATACAAATATTCACCGTATAAGTAATTAGTATCAATGCCTTCGAGATTAAAAGCGAGCGCTTGTTTAAATAATTTTTCAGCTTTGTCATCATCACCAAAACCAATTGGCCAACCAGGTACTTTGCTATAAAGCGTTGCAAGGCTTGCGTAAGCTGAGCCATTTAGTGCACTGCCATCTATTGAGAGTGCATTTTCGAGTGACGTTTTTGCCTCTTTTGCTAAACCAAGTGCACCCAACCCGCCTTTTGCGCCTGCAAAGCTGGCTAACACAATGCCATTCCAAATATGTGTTTGCGCCGAACCTGGATAGTTTTGAACAAATAATGCGCTTTGCTCACTTAGTTGCGTAAACGCGTCTATTTGCGCATCGTCTTCAAGTTCGTAATTAGCAGTTGCCCACTTTTGTTGAATAGAGGTTAAGTCTTGTGTTTCATCTGCGTGTACTGCGGTTGCAAATACAGTTGTTAGTACTAAATAAAATGCGAGTGTAAATTTATACATAATTTTGCCCTTGTGTGTTTGTTAACTTAAAAAATGTTTAATTTTAGGAAGTTGTTTTGCAATAGCGTTATCAACAACGCTTGGGAATGCGCCATTTATGCGTGCAAATAATTTTTCAGGAAAACCAATAAAGCGCCTTGTTTGATTCGAATTTATAAGTGCTAATAACTCTTGAGCAACTAATTCTGGCGAGTCCATTTTATTACCAAGCTCTTTATTCATTGCCAGCGCTTTACTGCTATTAATAGATGTATCTGTTGCTCTTGGTGCTAAATAGGTCACTTTAACGCCTGAACCATTCAACTCACGTGATAACGCTTCTGTAAAACCACGTAAACCAAATTTACTGGCGCAATAAAGTGTTTGAAACGGGTAACCAATACTGCCAAACGATGAGCCCACGTTAACAATGGTGCCTTGGGTATACGCTAACTGCCCTAAAAATAGCTGGCATAATTTAATAGGCACCGACAAATTAGTAACGAGCATATTATCTATTTGCTCATTACTTGTGTGCTCTAAGCTTTGCATTGTATTTATACCTGCGTTGTTAATAAGTAACTTAACGCCACCGAGTTGCTTGGCTTTTATTGCTAAGTTAATCCGTGTTGTATCGTCGGTTAAATCGCCAGTAAATATTTCACTGTCTGGGCATGCACTACTGAGCTCTTCAAGGGCTTGCGTATTTCGCCCTACAAGTAGTAACTTCCACCCTTTTGCATGTAGAGCTTTAGCAATCGCTTGCCCTATTCCGCCTGTTGCGCCGGTTAACACACATAAAGCGCTACTCATGCCAATTTGCCTTGTGCACGTGCTTTAAAAAATGGTTCGTCATCGAGCCCACGAAATATATCGCCGTATAAACGATAAAAGCGCTTTGCACCATGGAGTATGGCTTGCTGATCCGCCTCATCTGTTATTTGGTTCATTAGGTTTTCAAAAAACTTTACATGCTCTATATCAAGTGCGCCGTGAGAGGTTAAATAACTAAATGCTTTTTTAGGTAAGCCCACAGCACTTGCAATGTTTGAAGCCGCGCCATCAGCAAGCGCTATAGAAGTGCCTTCAAGCACATGTACCATGCCAAAAAAGCTCAATGGGTTTTTACGTGCAATAGAGTCGTACGCGTACGACACCATCATTTCGGTAGCAAATTGCGGCTGACTGCGACGTACTGTTTCTTTGTCAAAACCACAGGCTGCAATATCATTGAGTACCCACTCTTGATGGCCTATCTCTTCTTCAATGTATTCTGCAACGGCTTCGCGTAGCCACTCTTGATCATCGGTTAATCGTGCACCAACCGACATCATTAATGGCACGGTGTGCTTAACATGGTGATACGCTTGCGCTAAAAACGAGGCGTATTCTTCAAGTGATGCTTCGCCTTTAAAAACACGCTGAATAATAGGTGCTGCAAGCAGATAGTTTTGCTCTTGTTTAGTTTGCTCTTTAAGGATGTTAAAAAAATCACTCATTAATTACTTCTCCAAGTCGGTAAAATTGATCAAACACAGCATGGTACTGCTTACTTATGGCATCTCGTTTTGGACGATTATTTGTGGTTAATAATCCTTGTTGCACACTTAATGGGGCAGCTAAACGATGCCATTTTTGAATTCGTGCATAGTCGGGTAGTTGTTTATTAATTGCGTTAATGTATTGAGCTAACGCTGGGTTACTTAGCTTTGAATCGGCGTAAATAATGGCGGTTAAAAAAGGTCGACCTTCACCAAACACAACCGCTTGTAAAATTCCGCTTTGACTTAATAATAGTGATTCAGGCCACTCGGCACTGATATTGCGCCCCATGCTGGTAATAATTAGGTTTTTTAGGCGGCCTTTAATAAATAAGGTATTTTGATGCTGATCGACCAGATCACCGGTTGCATACCACTGGTTTTTGTCGTGAGGTTGATGATTTAAGTAACCTAAAAACAAATCGCCTTTTATAAAAAGCTGGCCATTTTCAATTTTGGTTTGAATATGAGGTAACACAGAGCCTGCACTTTGGAGGTTATCGTTTGTGGGCGTATTTAAACTAACTACAGATGCCGCCTCAGAAAGCCCATAACCTTGGTATACCGGTAAATTTAAGCTACGCGCTTTGGTTAATAGCATTTCGCTGACAAGCGCACCACCTACTGCAATAAACTGTAACGAACTAGGCGGTTGCCACCCATCTTCTGCAAAAGCAACTAAGCATGCTAATAGTTCAGGCACTAAAATAAGCGTATTTGGCTTAACTTTATCAATAGCAGCTATAAGCTGTGCGGGTTGTTTTAATACAGTTCCAACAAAGCCTAATTCATTTAACGGCATTAAATGCACTGTACCGCCACTTTTTAAGGGGGCATACACACCGGCTATATTTTCAAGCAATACAGCAAGCGGCAATAAACATAAATGAACAGGCTTTTTAATATTAATTTTATCGCACAGAGATTGAGCTACCTGCATTTGGCTATTTGCAGATAAACACACGCCTTTTGGTTGCCCAGTCGATCCTGATGTAAACGTTACTTTTTGAGTTTCTGGAAAATAGCTGACGGGTTTAGCTACAACAATTTCGTAAATATATAACGTGTAAAACTCAAACATAGTAATCGATGCAGTCGGCTCCCCAAGTAAAGGGTTTAGCGTGTCGCTAATAAATAAATGTGCGCCGCATTGCGCTAGTACATATTGAGTTTGTTGTTCACTAAAAAAGTGAGCAATTGGCACAGCCACTTTATTAGAAACTGCAGTAGCGGCATCAATAACAAGCCAAGCTGGCGTATTATCGAGCTTATAAGCGACACATTTGCCGTTAAAGCTTTGTAGTATTTTTACTACTTTTTGTATTTTCTGGTTAAACTCACCACCGTTAATTTCAAGTGTTTGCTCTTTATTATGGGCAATAATTAGTGGCGATACTGCATGGGTATTATAGTAATTCATACATTCACCAATGCATTTACCAAAGAATTGATATTTGAGTGGTTTTGCTGCATCAAACTATAAAGCATTGGGGTATTTAGTACTTGTTGGTGAGCTTGCTCTAGGCTCACAATGCATACTGTTGGTTGGTTGGCGTAATAGCTGCCCCACTTTAATGGGTTCTCAACTACAAAACTGCTCGCAAGTGCAATTTCAGTACACGTAACACCAAGTAAGCGCAATAAAGCACGCACTTTGTTGGTTGCACAAAACACTAAATGTTTTGCCCCCACACTTTGCAGAGCTTCGTTAACAATAATAAAATGTGCAAGTGTTGCTCTTCGATTTGTAGAGCAGAGATTACCAAGTTCAAAAATCTTATTGCGAGAAATGCTCTCATCTAAAAAATCTTCAACGGGTGATGCTAAATATTGCTCAATAAACAATGGCGAAGTTGCTTGCCTTAGCCCTAACGTGCACTTTCCTTGCTCGGTAACGTATTGGCAAAGTAGTGGCATAAAAGAAGTAAGCTTAGCGTTATACGCAACTAAAAAACCTTCTTTCACTGTGTTTTCGAGATTTTTTCGATGCACATCATCAATACGAGCACTAATAAACTGACTGTTATTTTGTGTTAAATCTAATGATGTAGAAGTGTGGGCTAATTGCATAAGCTCGCTCATTTAAACCTGTTTATATTTCAGGGTTTAAACTTAACGAGTGAAACTTAAAGAAAACTTAAGAAAAAATTAATTTAAATGAAAAAGCGTCTTAAGTGTTAAATCGCGAGGGCCTAGGCAAGCTAAATAGATCAGAATTCAACTAACTAACAAATTGCTATAACAAAACTTCTTTTTTAAATTAAACTTAGGTCAACAGGCCCTAGCAGCTTTGTATGCATCACGTTAGTATAGTGTTCTACTTAAGTTACATAACGATAATTACATGAGCATAAAAACAAACGCGTTAATTTACTTTTTAGCTTTTTGCAGCGGCTTTTGCATAATGGGCATTGAGCTTTTAGGTGGGAGAATTCTTGCCCCCTTTTTTGGCAGTAGCGTGCATATTTGGGGCAGTATAATTACTGTGTTTATGCTTAGTTTATCTTTTGGGTATTTACTTGGTGGTAAACTCAGCACTAAAAATGCATCCCTTACCAAATATGGTCTAATATTTTTAATTGCCAGCATTATGGTTGTGCCTATTACATTATTTTCGCAGCCTATAATGGAATTTATATTTACCCATATTGAAGATAGCCGCTACGGCTCGCTCTTAGCGTCAACTGCTTTATTTTTTATACCTACCGTTATTTTAGGTATGATCTCGCCCTACTCTGTGCGCTTACTGGTAACAGATAGCGATAAAAGCGGCCAAGTGGCTGGGCGTTTATACTTTGTAAGTACGCTTGGCAGTGCCCTGGGTACTATAATTACCTCTTTTTACTTTGTACTCGCGTTTGACGTAAATACAATTATTAGCGCCTTTGCTTTAACACTTGGGGCACTGGGTTTAGTCGCGATTGTTATTAATACCTTGGTTAATAATAAGGGGCTTGCTCATGCTTAAATATTTGCTACTGCCATTAATTGTGTTGTCAGGTTCTGCGTTTAGTAAGGTTATTCATGAAGAACGCTCGCTTTATCGCAATATTATTGTTGAAGAAACAAGCGACTTACGTTGCCTTAAATTTAATACTAAAAGTAGCCAAACAAGCCAAAGTTGCATGTATAAAAGCAATCCCGACAAACTTGTTTTTAATTACACAAAATTGACGTTTGCGAGCCTTTTAGTAACCGACAACCCTAAAAGTGTACTTATTATAGGATTGGGTGGCGGTACACTTTCTAACGTTATTCATGAGCTATACCCCACTGCAAATATTCATAATGTTGAAATAGATCCTGCAGTAACTAAAGTTGCACGCGATTACTTTAACTTTATAGAAAACGACTTAGTGACATCAAGCGTGCAAGATGGCCGTATTTTTATAAAGCGCGCCGCTATTAAAAAGCAAAAGTACGATTGGATTATTTTGGATGCGTTTAACGGTGACTATATTCCGGAGCATTTGCTCACTAAAGAGTTTTTTGAAGAAGTACAAAGCGTATTAGCCGATGGTGGCGTTATTGCCGCAAATACGTTTTCAAGTAGTAAACTTTATGAGCATGAGTCGGCAACTTACCACGCTGTATTTGGCGACTTTATAAATGTAAGCCGCGAAAATCGCAGCAACCGTATTATTTTAGCGGGGCTTAAATCAATACCGAGCGAAGCGCAAATTAACACGCGTGTTAATGCTCTCGCCCCTAAATTAGTAAAATACGGTGTAGATATAAAAGCGATTAGCCAACTTATGCACTTTACTAAAGACGGCCAAGATTGGCCTGCAGATACAAAAGTACTTACCGATCAATACTCCCCAGCTAATTTACTTAACTTTTAAAATTCCCTAAACCTCACCATTTTTTTACAGGTGAGGTTTAGCAAATATTTTGCCACTTCCCGCACTTACACATATTTACTTAGCAAGCTAAGTAATGATAAAATAGTTAGCTTGCTAACTATGTTGGGATGGCTATGCCTACACAAAAACCTTTTCACGAGACGCTCGATTTAACAGTTATCGGTAATATGGGCCGAGTTCATCGCTTATGCCGCGAAGCAGTAACCATTGCTGTTGAGCCTTTGGGGCTTACTCAGTCGCGCTGGACTGCACTAATGCATATAAATATGCGTGGTGAGGGACTAACACAACTTGAACTTGCTAATAGCTTAGGGATAGAAATGCCTTCACTGACTCGCACGCTTAAGCAATTAGAGGAGCAATCGTTAATCGTTCGCCGTGTAGACAAACATGATAAGCGCAGTAAAAGACTCTATTTTACTGAGCAAAGTGATGCCATTTTACATTCATTGCAAGAGACCATTTCCGATATAAAAAATCAGTTATACAGCGGTTTATCTGTTGAGCAGCTAGATGCCATTGCATTTGGTTTGATCAAAATAGAGCAAAACGCCCTTAAATGTATTCAAGTTAATAAGTAAGGCTAAAAATGACACCGGATCAAAAGTTTGCACGCTATGTAAGGTTTTCTCTCATAGGGTTTATCTTAGTATTTATTTACTATTTAGTGGCCGATATGGTTTTGCCTGTGACACCACAGGCACGTGTATACCACCCTGTTGTGCAAATATCACCGCAAATTAGTGGCCGAGTCACTAGTGTGCAAGTTAATAATAACCAATCAGTTAAAGCGGGCGATATATTATTTAGTATCGATGAAGGCCCATATAATTTAGCCAAAGAGCAAGCTCAACTCGCGCTTGATGATGCCAAATTACGAAATAAGCGTCTTGATACCAATGTTAAAGCCCTTGAAGCACAAATTAGTGCCGCAAATGCTAAGCAGCATGAGCAAAAGCTATTAAAAAGCAGAGGCGAAAAACTCTATACTCAAAAGTCTATATCGGAGCAAGAGCTTGAAAGCATTCGTGCTAATTTTGAAGCCAGTAAAGCAAATGTTGCGGCTCTAGAAGCGCAGTTAGCTGAAGCAGTTTTAGCTAGAGGTGACTCAGGTAATAAAAACTTAGCTATGCGTCATGCTGCTAACCAGTTAGCGCAGGCTGAGTTAAATTTATCCTACACGCAAGTACGTGCACTAAGTGACGGCGTAGTTGCTAACTTACAATTATTAGACGGCGCATACGCAGTTGCAGGTAGCCCATTATTAGCTATTGTCGCTAAAAAAGCCGACTTAGTTGCCGACTTTAGAGAAAAGTCACTCTCAAATATGAAGCAAGGCACTCAAGCGCGCGTCGTATTTGATAGCCGCCCAGGTGAAGTTTACGACGCAATACTAGAAACATTTGAAGCAGGTGTTAGCAACGGTCAACTTAGTGCAAATGGTTTACTAAGTACAACAGAAACCAGCAATCGTTGGGTACGCGATGCACAGCGTCAACGTATTCATTTAAAGCTCGCAAATCATCAAGACTTAATAGCGAACATGCCAAGCGGGTCACGTGCAACAGTACAATTATTGCCCGAATCGACAATTGGGCAATGGTTTGGCTCTGCACAAATTAGATTTATTAGCTGGTTACACTACATTTATTAATGGAGGCTTTATGACTCAAATTGTTAGCCAAGGCCCACAATTAGACTCTAATGGCCTTCGCCAAGCACTACGCATTGCAGGTGGATGCACCCTTGGCTTTACTATTAGTAAATTAATGAACTGGCCTAATGGTATATTTTTTACCGTTTATCCTATGTTGATATTGGGCATGGTACCTACGTTAAGTCGTGGGCTTATAAATCAATTTATAGCATCTGCTGCATTTAGCGCGCTTATAGTGCTGATAATGCAGGGATTGTTTTCTCACTTACCAGTCGTTATGACATTATTAGTGTTTGGTGTTTTTTGCTTTTTATTTTACCAAATGAGTAGCGGTAGTGCCTTTTTATTTGGCGCTTTAGGCGTGATAAGCCTTTCTATTCAGCTACATTTTTCGAGCTATGTTGATGAAGGAAGTAGTATTTATCCGTTAATTTTAACTAATGGTTTGGCTATATTTTTAACCGTTGTTATTGGAGCATTAATGCATGGCCTATTTCCTGATGTAACCGCAAGGCCCGGGCGAGTAATGCCAGCTAAAGCAAAAGAAAGTATTCGCCATGAGGTATTGTTATGCTCAACCGTGGCTACGCTCTCTTTTGTGGTTTTTCAGGTTCTTGATTTACAAGACTCAATATCTGCGCAGGCAGCTTCTGTGCTTATTTTGTTTTCATTGTGCTGGAAAGCCGCAGGTATGGCTGGTTGGCAGCGAGCAATTGGAACGCTTATAGGGTGTAATGCAGCGTTACTATCGCAACTATTTTTGTATAGTCACTCTGATTTTTTACTTTTTCCGATGGCTATTTTATGGATACTTTCGTTTCTTTTTGCGCGTTTTCATATTTTAGGCGGAGGCATACCTGGTATTGGTTTTGGTGTGTTGACTACGTTTGGTATTTTATTTGGGAACTCACTCGGACCAGGCCAAGATCTTGTTTATAGCGCAATGTACCGGTTTAGCTCGGTATCGGTGGCTATAATATTAAGTCTGTGCGTTGTGTATATTATGCACCATATACTTAATCGGTTTAGTGTAACTCGCCATCATACTTTTGATTAGGTAAATCTTTTTTTATAAAACTAAAGGCTGCAATTGCAGCCTTTTTTATAAGCTTAGTTAAGCTATTTTAATGATATAAATAAACTATAATTTTGTTTTGAATACTCACCAGCGGCTCTTTGTACACAATAAAGCTTTTAGTCTTTTTGGGTGATAAGGAGCGTAAGCATACCTGCTATAATCCCCCAAAAGGCAGACCCCACTGAGAGTAATGTTAAGTTAGATGCTGTTACTAAAAAAGTAACAATTGCGGCCTCCGTATATTTAGTACTACTAAGGGCTTGCTGCAAACTATTAGCAATGGTGCCAAATAGCGCAATGCCCGCCAAAGCTAAAATAAGTGCCTGCGGTAAACTTGCTACCAAGCCGACTAATGTAGCCGCGCACAGCGCCATTAAAATATAAAACACACCACCGGCAATACTTGCCCAATAACGTTTATCATGATTTTCATCCGCTTCATCACTCATACAAATAGCAGCAGTAATAGCGGCTAAATTAATAGAATAAGCTCCAAACGGGGCACTAAGCATATTTACAAAACCAGTAACATTAAGAGACGCAGATATAGGCGCTTTATATTTATGCGCTTTTAAAACAGCAATACCCGGTAAATTTTGCGAGGTCATGGTAACTATATAAAGTGGTAAACCTATGCTAATGCATGCTTGCAAGTGAAAAACGGGTTCAATATAAGCAAATTCGCTCATTTTCCAGTGCAGTGCGCTGGTATCAATATGGCCTATTTGCCAAGCGAGTAGTACACCTATAATAAGCACACTTAACATAGCAAAGCGGGCAAAAAAGCGTTTACCAATAAAGTACATAACAACCATTAAGCCAATCACTAAAGGCATGTCGTTCATAAAATTAAAAACATCAATACCAAAGGTAACAAGTACGCCGGCCAACATGGCGCACGCAAGCTCACTTGGAATACGGTTCATTATTTTTTCAAACCAGCCCGTCACCCCCGACAAAAAAACGAGCAATGCACTGAGCATAAACGCGCCAATAGCCTCGTTTAAGTTATACCCTTGTGCACTTGAAATCAGTAATGCAGCCCCCGTGGTAGACCACGCAATTAAAACAGGCACTTTGTAATAGTACGACAAACCTATTGACGTTGTGCCCATCACTAAACCAAGCATTAAAATCCAACTAGCTACTAAATCGGGTGTGCCTCCAAGGGTTATCACCACCTGATAAATCAATGCAATAGAACTCGAAAAACCAATAATTACAGCCACAAGCCCTGCTGTAATTCGGTTAAGCAACTGATCAGACACCTTCATAAATCCCTCGTAATGCCATTTATGCAGCACACAACATACGTGCCCGATAAATGCATTGCAATTAGCGATTAGTTTACAAAGAGTGAAAAAAATTCACTTTTTATTTTTCATTGTAATTAACGTCAAAAAGTCACTTTTAACCATTGTATTTAACTAAACAAACAAGTACCCACAAACGCGCCAAAGGCCGCATAAACCCTACAAAAAACCAATACTAAAAAGAGTGAAAAACATACCAAAAATAAATATCCTTATATTTTATAAGGAATTATGAAATTTAGAATTAATTCTTTTCGGTTACATTTATTATCTTGATCTAATCCATTTAATAATATAAAACGTAACAAACGGTTAACCAAAAACACTAAAAGAGAAACAAATGAAGAGATCTGTCGTCTTACTAATTGCTATACCATTATCGGCATTTGCAGTTTATGGGCTATTTTTTAATGCAGATGAAACGGGCGAACCTATCGCGCCTGTTGCTATTGATTTTGTTCCTATTGATTTACAAAAAACGCGCAATACACATCCCCCTGCACCTATTGATATGAGTAAAGATCCAATTACCGTTAAACCCATTGTTGCCCCTGACAACAATTTACCGTTTGAAGAATTTGATGCCGTAAATCGCCTATCCGACAAAGCAAAGCAAGTGCTTATAAACGCAAAAGTTTTACCTACCGACTTACATAACGAAGCCTACATTGAGTTTGATTTAAATTCTTTACAGGCTTTAGAAACTGGCGAAAATTTTGATTTAGCTATTCCGCAAACAGCCGAAACATTCACCGCAGAAGTGACTAATGTGGTTGAGTCTGAAAATGGCGATAAGAGCATATTTGGCAAAATAGTGGGTGTTGACGGTCGCATGCATAATACCGTTTTAACGGTAGGTAAAGATGCCGTATATGGTCAATTTACTGCGCCTTCTGGCAATTATGTATTCGAAAGTAAAGGTAAGTACGGATGGATTGCAGCAAAACGCGATTTATATAAAAGCCACATAGAGCATGATGTAACCGCACCAAAACCCAAATCAGATAAAAGCATCGATATATTTGCACCAAAAATTGATGGCTAACCAATAATCAAAATATAAAAAACAACTAAAGCCGCACTATAGGGCAGCTTTAGTGTGTCTGCTTTTTATGAGATCAACCAAGTTAAAAACAAGTTCCAACCACAACAAGAGTAAGGAAATACAATAATGAAAAAAGTAATCACAACAACCGCACTGGCTGCGGCATTATGTGCAGCAAGTGTTGCACAAGCAGAAACAATCGATATCGGTATTTTATATACCGACCAATCAGCTGCTGCAACTAGCAATATTGACACTAAAATAAATCAACTAATTGCTTTTAGTAATCAGGTATATAGCCAAAATGGCGTTGATATAACACTACGCTTAGCTGGCAAACAAAACTTAGGTGACTATGCAGTAACGCCGTCTGAGGATTGGTTAGATTCGGTTACAAATAGCAGCTACGTAGATGGTTTACGCAGCGATTGGAAAGCCGACATGATTGCCGTATTAGGTACTGGTCAAAGTGCTGGCAATGGGCTTATTTCATGTGGTTTAGCATGGGTTGGCCAAGGCACTAATGGCAATCTATACAGCTCAATGAGCAGCCGTATGTACTCAATCACTGCAATTGATTGTGGTGCAACTACATTTGTACACGAACTTGGTCATAACCAAGGTTTAGCGCATTCACGCAAACAAGGTGATACGTCTGGCGGTGTATATGTAGATGGCATGGGTCACGGCGTACAAAACGAGTTTGCAAGTATAATGGCTTACCCGCACGTTTACGGTAGCGCTACTCAGTACGATTACTTCTCTAACCCTGGCTGGAGCGTAAACGGTATTGCATTTGGTATTACAAACCAAGCGCATGCAATTCGCACAGTTACTGCTACAAAAACAAGTATTGCTAACTTTAAATAAGCTGCCCAATAAAAAAGTGGGCTAAATAGCCCACTTTATAGTTTTAACATGTTCTTCCCTGCAGAGCGCTTACGCGCTCTTTTAGATTAGGCTAATGCACAACGATTTTTTGCTTAATTGCTGGCATTAATGTTTTACCATTGCCATCTACTTTGTTTAACAATTTAAGTCCCATCACTTTTGCAAGTACTGGGTAAATATCAAGGTTATTTACTTCTTTAAGGCTTACACCTTGTTTAAATGCAGGGCCTACAGCAATAAATGATGCTGCCATATCCTCGGTATATGCATAACCGTGAGTCCCTAAATAGGTTGGTTTTTTACCATTGGTAAATACCGCTGGCGCTGTAGTTTGCACCACAATATCGCCTACGCGAGTGCCTTTATTGTAATGATACGCTGCTAATTGTTCGTCAGTTAATACTGTATAACGACCGCTTGACGCATCTCGTAAACGTGCTTTGTAACCTTCAATATCAGCGTTTTTAGCATCCGGTTGGGTATAAATAAGTAAACGTGGGCCAGTATTTTTAACTAAAAAGTTTTCATCTTGAGGCAGTGTGGTTACATCAATGCTTTTATCTGGATCTATACTCGTCATACCATGATCCGACACAATAACTAAGTTTACCTCTTGCTCTAATTTACTTAAGCGAGCTTGTAATTGCCCCATTAATTCATCAAGCTGTTTAACTGCATCACGCGTTTGTGGTGCGTCTGGCCCAAATTCATGGCCCATGCTATCAACTAGCGAAAAGTAACTCGCAATAAAACGTGGGCGCTGTGCTTTTGGTAAACTTAACCACTGAATAATTTGATCAACACGGCTTTGGTAATCGCTGTATTTAGAATAGTGATAAAAGTAATCTGGTGTCATGCCGTTAAATAATGCATCTGACTCAGGCCAAAAATAAGTAGCCGATTTAAGTCCCTGCATTTTGGCTAAATTCCAAAGCGGAATACCCTTTACCCATGTGCTATCGCCCAATGCTTTGCCCATGCTGTAACAGTCGTTTTTACGCGCTTTATCACAAAAGCTATTATCAACAATGCCATGGTTTACTGGCAGTAAGCCCGTAATAATAGAAATATGGTTAGGAAACGTTTTAGTTGGATAAACAGGTATTAGTTTTTGTGCGCGAACACCGCGCTCGGCCATTGCTTTTAAATTTGGCGCGCCGTGTTTTTCAATATAATCCCAACGCAGGCCATCAATTGATACAAGCACCACAGTTTGCTCTTTTGCAGCAAATGCGCTGTTCATTCCTAACATTAGGCAAATTGATACTGCCTTTAAAATCCACTGTTTCATTATAAACACCTATAAATGCACAACAATTACTCAAAAAATTATTTTAAAGCAAGTTGTTACTTTATGATACAAACTGATAGATTAAACCCTGTATATTAAAGACAAATGACTATGTGCTAAAAACTATGCCAGTCATCAATTGTAAAAAAGGACAAGTATAAAGATGACCATAGATTTTAGTAAAAAAATAACGCCAGCACGAATGTACCGCACAACCTCTAACTTACAGATGGCGCTAGAAAGCGACCGTGGCCGTATTATTAACAGTGCCGCTATTCGCAGGCTGCAGCAAAAAACCCAAGTGTTTCCGCTTGAGCGCAACGCAGCTGTACGCTCTCGCCTTACCCACTCGCTTGAGGTACAACAGGTTGGTCGTTTTATAGTGCAACGTATTTTTGCTAATTTAAGCTACCAACAGCAAAAAGATTACGGCTTAACCGACCTAGAACGCCCGCTAGAAAGTTTAGTAGAAATGGCCTGCCTAATGCACGACATAGGCAACCCACCGTTTGGGCATTTTGGCGAAGCGGCTATTAACCACTGGTTTAATAACAACTTGGCAAGCGTAACACCCGAGCGCTGTAAAGAACCAAACACCGGTATAGGTGTTGTTTTTAAACACCTTGCGCTTGATATTTGTAACTTTGAGGGCAACGCTCAAGGCATACGTATAATTCATTCTTTGCAAACACTTAATTTAACCTACAGCCAAAGTGCTGGTATTTTAAAATACACTCGCCCTGCTGGGCTTGATGTAAAAGACATTCCGCAAAATAAAAACTATTTAATGAAAAAAGTAGGTTACTACTACAGCGAAAAAAACTTTGTTGAAGCGCTACAAAAAGAGCTCACTATTGAGCCTTACTGCCGCCATCCTGCAAGTTACATAATGGAAGCCGCCGACGACATTTCGTATTGCCTAGCCGACATAGAAGACGCCGTAGAAAAAGACATAATAAGCACTGAGTTGCTGTGCGAAAAACTTAAAAGTAGTTACAAAAAAGTATTAATAAATCTGTTAATCGACGACGCTCAACATCAAAATTTTGTAGACAAAGCCGTAGACTACGCACTAGAGCGTGCACAAGCACAACCCTATAATTTTAATAGTGAATTTTTTATATACTTGCGGGTTGCATTGCTACATCCGCTAGTAAATCACGCCGCAAAACGCTTTATCGAAAATATAGAACCTATTTATCATGGCGATTTTAACCAAGCGCTTTTAGAAGATAGAAGCCATCTACATGCAGTAACTAAAACACTAAAGCAGGTAGCGCTTGAGCATGTATTTTCAAACAAAGAAGTCGAAAAATTAGAGCTACAAGGGTATCGCATAATTAATGGTTTGCTCGATTGCTATAAACCATTACTGCTACTAAACAAGGATGACTTTAAGCGTGCACTAAATGGCGATTCACGTTTATTAATAGAGTCGCGACTTGTTAAAAAGCTCTCTAAAAAGCACTTAAATAGTTACCAACACGCAATAGATGCGATGCAAGAAGAGCCCGATCACTTTGCGGCATACGAGTTTTATTATCGTTGTAGATTAATCCAAGATTATATAAGCGGTATGACCGACCAATTTGCTTACGATGAATATCGTAGCCTTATGGTTATTGATTAGTTGTATTACTCTGGATAATTTTTAATTTTGCGCTTAAAATCAAACTATTAATATTTAAGCGCGCATAACTTCATGATATCAAAACTAATTAGATTTACCCTTTGCTTTGCCTTATTTTATAGTGCGCAAAGTGCTGCATACAACGAAGCTATGTGCATTTTAATTAAACAAGAAATGCAGCAAAATAGTAATAATAAAGCGAGTCAAAAATATCGTAAAGCTGCGCGTGATTACAAAAATAACTGTAATAAGCCAAAAGAAATTCAAGCACAACCTAAGCCCCAAATAATAGAGCCTGAGCCGACTATTATTACTCAGCCACAACCTAAAATTGTTGAACCTGCCCCTGTAATTAAACCTACTGAAGAAGCTGTTAAAGAAAGCATCAACGAGCAAACCCTTAATTTAACTAATGATCAAAAACAACAAATAAACGATCAGCTAAATACCAACAGTAACGAAATAGTAATTGATGCAGAGCCAACAAAAGCAGCACCCGAGCAAGTAGTTACAGAGCAAAAAAGCGAAGCCGCAATAGGGCAAGTAAAACCGGCGACGCCAGAGCAAAACGTTCAACCTACGCCTGAAAAGTCTGTACCTGTAAAACCAGCACCGGTGTTAACTAAACCAGCGCCAGTAATTGCGCCGCAACCTGTAGCACAAAGCCCAAGCTCGTTACTTTTACCCACTTTAATACTTGTTATAGTGGTACTTATTGGCGCTATGGTAGTCGTGCGCCTGCGCCGTGCAAAACAAAGTAAAGCGATGGCAAAACCGACTATAGCGGCTCCACCTGAAGTTAAATCAGAAAAAATTGCTACGCCAGCTAAACCTGAAATTAAAGCAACAAAGCCAGTACAAACAACAAAAGAGCCAGAGATTGAGCCTGTCGTCATTAACGAAGCAACTCAAAATAATAAAGCAGTTGAGAGCAGCGTAGCGACAAATGAAGAGTCAGTGGAACCTACTAACACAGCACAAAATGCTGATATTGAACATACACCACCGCAAATTTCAGATGAGCAAAACAACCTAGTTACACCATCGCAAACAAGAGAAATTGAGCCTGCACAAATAGAGCCAGCAGATACTTTAGAGCAAACAAGTACCGCTACGTTTAACGAAGTAAAACAAAAACCAGAGCCTAATACAGCTGAGTTTGAAGCCGCCGCCAAAACAACCTTAGAGCGCATTAAAAATGCCAGCAGCTTTAATGAGCCAGAGGTACGCGACTTTGACCCAGATGCAAAGCCAGTAAAAAAACAACGTAAGCACTATACAGCGCAAGTAACGGAATCTGCGCCAATAGAAGCCGAACATAACACTGTAGAGCCGGTTATTACTACTCCTGAGCCAGTAACAGCGAGTGAGCCGGTTATCGATTTACACGCTCCAGAGCAAATATCTGACGCTCAATCGACTACGTATACAACCGAGCAAGACTTTAAAGAACCAGAGGTGCGTACATTTAACCCAGATGCACCATTACCTGGTGAAAAGCCGATGCCTAAAAAAGAAGACGCGATACCTGAGCAAGCACAAACAACACCGCTAGTTGATGAGCCAGTAATTGAGCCTAAAAAAGCAGACAGTAACAATCCATTTGCAAACTTATCGTTAGACTCAAGCTGGGATCCTGACTCGGCTGAAAAGCCCAAAATAGAAGAGAAAAAACGCGCGCCAAAATCGCAAGCATTAATAGATGCAGAAGAACGCGCTAAAAACATGCAAACCAAGTAGTAAGTTTTAAAATAACGCTTCATATTGTGAGGCGCTATTTTCGTAACCAAATAATTAACTGCTTTTCACCGTATTACTTACACTCTTATCCCATCCTAAAATGCGCCTTAGTAATTAGAAGCTTCACTCCTCGCGCAAACAAGCTCAGCGCCTAATGCTATATTCAAGCTTGAGAGTGTTTTATAAGCCTACAACTTGTTGACGCGATGGGTGCTGAGCATACATTTAACAGGTGGTATTTTTAGACTGGAGTTTACGGCTACGTTATCCGCAGCCATAAATTAAAGTAACTTGGTCAACATGCCCTAATTAAAAGCCCTAGTTAACAGCCCTAGCGGTACGTTTATTTTTAAGCTTTAACCCGCCAATTAATAGCAGTGGCCCTATAAACATAGCAAGTCCATACACGCCACCGGTAACCGCGTATTCTGGTTTATTCAAAAAGCTAATAGCAATTAAAATAGCTAACGATGCATTTTGAATTCCAACCTCAATTGAAAGCGTCAGCGAATCAGTTAAATTTAATTTTGAACACTTAGCAATTAACCAACCAACAACCATTGAACCAATATTAAGTGCTATGCACGCCCAAAATACATCGCTAAATGAGCTAACTAATAAATCGCGCTCTTTTATTACTAGTGCGGCAATCATCATAAGCATAAAAAACAACGAGAAGCGTCTAAAAAACGGCTCTGCTTTAATGGCAAAATCACTTTTAAAGTGACGTAACCAAATGCCTATAGCAACTGGCACTAAGGTAATAAAAAATAGCCCTAATGAAGTAGTTAAAATAGAAAAAGTAGCATCGTCTGCTGGGGCAAACTGACTCATAGCAAAGCCAATAATAAACGGTGTGGTTATTATACTAATTGCGGTAGAGGCAGCGGTTAAACTTACCGAAAGCGCTAAATTAGCTTTAGCAAGCTGGCTTACTACATTTGACATAGTACCGCCTGGGCAGGCAGCTAATATCATTAAACCAATAGCGATAGGCGTTGATAGGTTAAGTAAATAACACAGCCCTAATGCTAATAAAGGCATTGCTACAAGTTGGCCTATTAAACCCATAACAATGGCGAGCGGGTTTTTAAATAGACGAGTAAAATCGTTTGTTGTGAGCCCAAGACCCATACCAAACATAATAAGTGCAAGAGCGAGCGGAAGTATTACTTCGGTTAATATAGATGCATTCAAATTAGACAGCCTCGTTTGTTATTGTTTTTAATTGGAGTGTTAATTTTTAAGTTAACTGTATACCAATTCGCTTAATTAAGAGATCTATTTTGAGGATGGAAAAACGTGTTGATAGCTAGGCAAAAAATTCGCTATTTAGTTGTTCTCGGCAATTGCTCCTGCATTGCTCTACCTTCTGCATCCATGCAGTCGTAAATGAGAATTTTTTAACACATGTAGCGACACGTTTAGCCCCGCAAAATGATTAAGTATTATTGCGGATTGGTATAAAGCCCCTTTACAATAAATCCTAATGCTAGAAGCATTACTTATTTAAAATAGTAGCAATGCGTTTACCCAGTTCTGGAAGTACATCTTGTTCAAACCATGGGTTCTTTTTAAGCCATATATTATTACGCGGACTCGGATGTGGAAGCACTAAATAATTTGGCCAATACTCACGCCACGATTTTACTAACTCCGTAAGTGGCATTTTTTTAGTCTCTGGTAAATGATACGCCTGCGCGTATTTACCTAATACTATTGTCAGCTCAATATTTGGTAGTGCAGCCAATAATTGCTCGCGCCATGCTGGGGCACATTCTTTTCTCGGTGGTAAATCACCCGACTTACCCCTACCCGGGTAGCAAAAGCCCATAGGTAAAATTGCTATATTATTAGCATCGTAAAATTCATCCCTTGTTAGCCCAAGCCATTCTCGTAGGCGGTTTCCGCTTGTATCGTTAAACGGCACGCCTGTTTCGTGAACTTTTATACCCGGTGCTTGGCCCGCGATTAAAATACGTGCGTTTGGGTTAAATTGTATTACAGGTCGAGCCCCTAAAGGTAAATGAGGATCACAGATCACGCATTTACTAACTTGGTCTATTAATTGGTGACTATTCATGTTTATTTGGCCTTAAATGCTTAATTTTTATCCTAAATGGCCATTTAGGATAAATGAGTTGGTAAAAAATCGGTTTATTTTATCTAAAATGGCGATTAGTTAGTAAAATCCTGATCTTTAAGCCTAAATGCCCTACAGCCCTTATAGTACCTAGTGTTCTTTCGCCCATACCGCAAATTCGTTACCACTTGGTTCTGTAAAGTGAAACCGACAACCGCCAGGAAACTCAAAAATAGGTTTTAATATTACTCCGCCAAATGTCTCTACTTTTTTAAAGGTTGCGTGTATGTCGTCGCTATAAAAAATAAGTAATGCTGCCCCATGCTGAGTTAGTGATTTTAATGGAGCCTGAAAAATCCCACCATCTAACCCCTGCCCACTAAACGCCGTGTATTCTGGGCCGTAGTCAGTAAACTGCCAATTAAATACATGACTAAAAAAGGCCTTAGTTGCGGGTAAGTCGCATGCAGGAAACTCTACATAATTTAGTTTTTCGTGATCGCTCATCGTTATTTCACTCTTTATTTTTACTCAGTTTATTAACCTTAAGCTTTACATGCAGCCTGTGCAATATCATTAAACAATAACAGATCAGTATTTTACTAAGTAATTGAGTAAGTAAGCATAATTTACTTAAAAGTTAATGACTACAAATGAGAATAGCTATCTTTTGTATTTGTAACATATATAATAGCGCCTTTGTTTTATCCTCAGCTTTAAATAAAGGGATTAATTAACTATGCAGGCACCTTTGCACAGTGCGCCATTCGATAAGGTTAACGTAATTGCGCTTATAGTAAAAAGCGTAAGCAGTTATCGAGTTTTGGTATTTTTACGTTTTTTTATTGCCATAATTGGTGGCTATGCCTTTACCTCTGCAAGTACTGCGTTATTAAGTTTTGTATTGCCAATAGCTAAACAAGACGCTGTGCTTTTTAGTGTTTCAATTAGCATTTTAATTTATGCCGTTGTATTTATTTATGCCTTTAGCGTTAAATCATTAAGAAAAGTTTGGATCAGTATTTTACTAAGTACAGGTGCGTTTATCGGATTGCTTGTATTACTAAAGGGTTGGGTATGAAAGACAGCTTTTTCAGATCGATGACTTGGTTACACACTTGGGTAGGGTTACTCGTTTGTTGGTTATTATATTTAATATTTTTTGCAGGAACACTTAGCTTTTTTAGAGACGAAATAACGCTGTGGAATCAACCTGCCATACATAATGTACAAGCCCAAACACAGCGTATAGAAGCGCAAAAACAACAAATAATTACAGGGTTCGATTACTTAGCTAACCATGGAGCTAACTCATCAAGCTGGCGTATTACATTACCTGAGCCGCGTATTCCTTATTTAATTTATGGTTATGCAAAGCCAAAAGAGCCAGGCCAGCGCCGCAGCCAGTTTAAAAACACACAGTTAAACCCTAATACCATGAAAGAGCTTGAGCCCTTTGTAGATACTAAAGGTGGTAACTTTTTTTATCGGTTGCATTATGATTTACATTACATGGATGCAATAACCGCACGCTGGATTGTATGCTTTGCCAGCTTTTTTATGCTAATTGCCATTATATCGGGTGTGGTTATTCATAAGCGTATTTTTAAAGATATGTTTAGTTTTAGACGTAATAAAGGTAGCCGTACGTGGTTAGATGCCCACAATTTAAGCTCTGTGCTTGCCCTGCCTTTTCATTTAATGATTACTTACACGGGCATGATTACGCTCATATTTATGTTGTTTCCCTACCCTGCGCAAACGTCTTACGATGACGGCATGCGTGGCTTTTTTAACGATGTAACCCCTCGCAACACCATGACCGATAAAGCCCAAGGCGAATCATCAATGGTGCCGATTCAAAGCATTTTGGATCAGGTTTATACTAAGTGGCCTCATGCAGATATTACTCGCGTACAAGTTAACCAACCAAATATGGCAGCTTCAACAATTACCGTATTGGTAAGCGCAGGTAAAACACTGCGTGACCAAGCACCACGCTTAATATTTAGTGGTGCTACAGGGCAAATGGTTGCTAAAACTGATGACGAGCTAACTAGCAGCAAAGCGCTTTACGAGTCGCTTAATTCAATGCATACGGGGCGTTTAGCTACGTGGTTGTTGCGCTGGTTATACGTATTAGGCGGTATTGCAGGCTGTGTAATGATTGGCTCTGGCTGTATTATGTGGGCTAAGCGAATTCGCGAGCGAACTAAAAATAACGTTAAACCTTCGTTTGGTTTAAAACTAGTTGAAGGGTTAAACCTAGCCACTATTATGGGACTTCCACTGGCAACGTGTGCATTTTTTATTGCTAACAGACTACTTAGCCCAACTACCGCAGAGCGCGCCGATAAAGAAATACTCGCGTTCTTTTTAACATGGCTAGCGGTTGCTCTTTTAGCACTTATAAAGCGCGACACACTGCAATGGCGAGTTATGGCAGCTATAAATGCTGTTGCATGTTTAAGCGTACCGGTTATTAATGCACTTACAACTAACGGTAATATAGTTAGCTATTTGATGCACAAACAGTGGGCTTTATTTACTTTTGATGCACTGTTTTTGTTATTTAGTATATTATTTTTTATACAAACCGAAAAATTACGTACTGCTAAAAACAACTCAAAAATAATCAGCCCTAGTCAATCTAATAACCTTAAAAGGCAAAAACCATGATTGATTTACTTGGGTTCAGCCTATGTCTGCTCAGTTTTAACTGTTTTGCGCTGGCTAAGTATAATCATTTTAAAGATGTATTTAAAAAACGCCCTACAGAATCCCAACGTAAAAAGCTGCTATTAGCAGCTTGGATCAGTATTTTACTAAGCTTGGTGCTTTGTATAGTTACTCAAGGTGGATATGGAACATTACTATTTTGCGGTTTTATGAGCCTAAGTGTCTTAATTATAATGGTTTTTTATAATTTTTTAGTAGGCTACGTAAAGTGGTTTAGTGTTTTAAATAGCGTGTTAGTTGTACTAAGTGGGTTGTTTTTAGCATTAAACTAGCCTTAGTTAGTAAAAACGTGATCCGTTACTTTCCCATAGATTAGGCAAAAAAAATGGCAAGCTATATAGCTTGCCAACAATAGGGGATATTTAGTGTTTCCAATACTTGCTGTCTCACGGCAAGTACACACAATATAACCATAATATATTTAAGTTACTTTACAGTTAGGTGACTCTTTTATTACTACTGTAAAGGGGCTTTACATTGTTTATTGCTTAACCCAAATTATTTCATCGGTAGCAAAGCCCAACTCTTTAGCTTTAGTTAAAAAGTGTTCTTTAAGCTCTTTGCTAACCGTTGGTGTACGCGATAAAAACCACAAGTAATCTTTGTTGTAACTGGTTATAAATGCATATTGATAATCGGGTTGGTCAAGTTCAAAAATCACGTAAGCGCCATAAAATGGACCAAAAAACGAAACTTTAAAATGCCCGGTGTCAGTGCCCTCAACAAACTTGGCCAAGCCTTCGGCGTCATCCCATTTTTTATCATCCGTTAAATACCCTTTGTTAAGGACCTTTACTGTGCCGTCGTCGTTAATTGAATAAGTCGCGGTAACTTGCTCCATACCTTCTTCGAATGAGTGATTGAGCCGCGCTATTTCAAACCATTTGCCTTTATATTTTTGTATATCAAAGTTTTTAACGGGTGTTATTCCCTCAGGAGGGCTGGTGCAAGCACTAAGAAAAAATAGCCCTGTAATAAGTAAACCGTATTTAATAGCCTTCATGTAAGCTCCTTTTTAAATTACATAAATAGTACGTATTATCTAAATATAGATGGATATAAAGTTTGCTAGCCGATTAAAAAATTTTGCTATAGGATCATATTAATTCTAAAGCAATAAAAATGACCATAGCATGAAAATTTGGGTAGATGCAGACGCGTGTCCTGTTGTTATAAAAGAAATACTTTTTAGAGCTGCAGAGCGTATGAAAATCGAGACTATTTTAGTGGCTAATCACGCAATGCGTATTCCGCCGTCAAAATACATAAGCCGCGTTCAAGTATCGTCGGGGTTTGATGTAGCCGACGACGAAATAGTAAAACGTATTGAAAAAGGCGATTTAGTTATTACGGGCGATATTCCGCTAGCAAGTGAAGTAATTGATAACGGCGGGCAAGCACTCAACCCGCGTGGCGAGCTTTATACCACCGAGAATATCCGCTCAATACTTAACGTGCGAGACTTTATGGATACCATGCGCTCAAGTGGCGTAGAAATGAGTGGTGGGCCGCCGCCACTTAGCCAAACCGATCGCCAAAACTTTGCAAATAACCTCGACCGTATTTTAGCGCAAAACAAGGCTAACTAACTTGAATACCCAATTAGTTGGCTTAGGTGATACGCAATTTAGCGTGGCGGTATACGTAGCAAAAGCGCCGCCAATGCCGTTTTTTGAAACACTCGAATGCCTTGAGCCAGTTATAAATGAGCAAATAAATACCATAAACCAGCACTGTGGTAATGGTTGGCGCAAAGTGTTTAACGTGTACGCAAAAGTGCTATTTGCCCTGCCAAGTGAGCATTATTCATTTGCTAAACAAGCCCCTACTTGGCAACAATATCGCGATGAGTATTTACTGCAAAACAATAGTAAAACCGCCCTGCTATTTAGCGCGCCTGACATTACTAGTACTTGCCCAGATAAAGCTACTAGCAATAAAAACCAGCTACATATAATTGCTGGGCGTACGCACGCTAAAAACTTATTACAACAAGGTAAGTTACATGCACAATTTGATTGGCTCGACGACGAGTTTGCAATAGACACCAGTAACAACATTATTGTGTGCCCATATTTTGATTATAGACAGTTAAGTAATATAAAAATTGCGAGATTAAGCGAACTAGTCGCGCAACTAAAAGTCACTAAATAACACTAAATAACACATTGTAGGGAACGACTATGGCCGGAATTTTAGAGTTAAATCAATTATTAAAATCAATGCAGCCAGCGCTTAAGCAAGGCGAGTATATTTTTTGTTGCTTAGCAGGAAAATTGGCTGATTATGTTCATTTAGAGCCACTTGCCACTTATGTTGAAGAGGAAGGGCTAACCCTTATTTTAAAAGCTGAAACCGCCGATAAAGCAGGTATTACTTACGAGGGTAAATATAATTTAATTACTCTTAATGTACATTCAAGCTTAGAGGCCGTTGGGCTAACTGCTGCGGTATCTGCAAAGCTGACTGAGCATGGCATTAGCGCTAATGTAGTAGCTGCGTTTTATCACGACCATATTTTTGTACAAACAGATAAAGCACAAGCTGCAATAAAAGCGCTTGGAGAGATTGGTTAGGATTGCTGGCACAGCAATGATCTGAGTGATGTGGATATTAGAGCGTCGGGTGGCGCTTCGCTTAACCGACCTACGTATAAAATAAAAGCGTGGTGTAGAGAGGTTTACATAAAAACACCGAGTTTGTTCACTCGGTGTTTTTATTGGTGCTGAATCGCGGGTGCTTGTTCAGCTTGTAAAACTTAAACTACATACCCACTAAAACCTAGCGCTTTAAAATACAGCTTCGGAATGCCAAATTTGCACTCATTTAGCAGTTCGCTAAAGCGCATTCTATCTAGCGGGTAAAACTCATTTTCTAAGTCGTGCCCTGTTTGTGTTTTACCTGTTTCGGTTAAACCCAATTGCGCGCACGTTGTAAGCTGGGCTTCGCGCTCAAATGAAGTTTCAGGGCGCATTAAATCTGCAATATAAAGGTTGGCGTCTTTTTTAAGGCTTCCTTTAATCGCTTTTAATAACTCTTTTTTATCGCCATTATCTTGTACAAAATGCATTACCAATAAACATAAAACGGCATCGGCTTTAACCGATAATTTATTAACAGGTCCACTATGAATATTAACGCGGCTTGCTATGCCTTGCTCATCAAATTGCTGCTTCGCGATAGCAAGCATATCGACTGATGTATCTTGCGCGGTAAATTGCCATGTAGGGTTTAATGCAGCCAGTGCAAGTACTTCTTTGCCTGTGCCTGCCCCTACTACTAAAATATGCGCATTATCGCTTAGCGTTGCTTTTAGCTGTGCGTTAGTGAGCTGATGTAATAATTCATAACCAGGAACTAAACGGGTTATACGGCTATCGTATTGTGTTGCTTGCTCGCCTGTAAACGTTGGCATTGTATCTCCTTGTTTTCAGTAATGTTGCTTATAAAACTTCAACTGTGGAATATCCACCTGGCTTTTTGGCTACATGCACTTGAGTGGCTACACGCTCGCTCATTTGTGTTACGTGCGATATAACGCCTACTTTTCTGCCTTGTGCTTGCAAAGAATCCAAAGCGTCCATTGCAATGCTTAGGGTTTCGCTGTCTAACGTACCAAACCCTTCGTCAATAAACAAAGAATTGATTTGTACTTTGTTTGACGAAAGCGATGCTAAACCAAGTGCAAGTGCGAGCGATACTAAAAATGACTCCCCGCCTGAGAGTGTATTAACAGAGCGTTGCTCGTCGGCCATGTCGCGGTCAATAATTGCAATGTCGAGTGTTTGCGCTATGGCGGTTAATTCGTAGCGTTTGTTGAGTGTTTTTAAATGGCTGTTTGCATAGTGCAGTAATATTTTTAACGTTTGTGTTTGCGCTAAGTTACGCATGGTTTTACCCGTTGCATCACCCAATACTTTATTAAGCAAGTGCCATTGTTCAACCTGGGTTTTAAGCGTAGTTAACTCAGCTTGTTTGCCTTCAAGCGCTTTCGCATTTTGGTTATGTTGCTCAATAGCGGTATTAGTTGCTAGTAATGAATTTTGCAGCTGCGTTTGTTGCTCGTTTAAGCTGCTTAGTTGCGTACTTAAAGCCTCTGCACTTTGCGTTGGTTTATCGCTACTGTTGTGTTTTTCAAGCGTAAGTTGCTGCTGTTTTAATGCGGCGTTTGCATCTGTTAGGGCTTGAGTTAACTGCTCGTGCTGAGTTAAATGCGCTTTAATAGTCTCGCTACTAAGCGTTAGTAAAATTTTGACCTGTTCGTGCGTTGCATTGCTATATTGCACTTTAAAGTCAGTAAACCACTGGTTATAACGTGCCTCAAGCGTTGCTAGCTCTTGGCTGTTTTCAAGTAAGCGTTGCTCTACATTTTTAAGCGTTATGGCGTGCTCATCTCGTTGTTTTATCGCGTCGTCATAGGCTTTTTGACTCGCTTGAACCTGCGATTGCAGTTGCTCTTGCGCACTTGTGAGTTTTGCTTGGTAGTCGTCTGCGCTTATTTGCTCGTTATTAAATAAAGCTAAGCGCTCACTTTGTACAGTGCTTAGTAAATTTTTAGCTTTTACAAGCTCTTCATTAAGTGCTTTTAACGACTGCTCGTTGTTACTTATGAGCGGTGTGAGCTGCTTTATTTGTTCATTAGCTTTGTCTTGGCGCTTTTGGCTTTGCTCAAGTTGCGTTTGAGTTTGCTGATACTGCGTAACCTGCTCGTGCAGCTCGCTAAGTTCAAGCGTATTGGCTTGTAGTTGCTGCCAAAAATCACTGTTTTCAAATTGATTATTGAGCGTTGTACCAAGCTCGTTAATTTGCACACTAAGTTCGCTATGCTTACTCGTTAACTGGTTTTGCTGATGTGTAAACTCAAGGTGTTTATTACTAAGTTGCTGCTGTACTTGCTGCTCTGCTTTAAGTGCTGCTAGTAGCTCATTTACTTTAGTTTGCAGTGTACGCTGGCGTTTTTGCTGCTCAAAGTATTGCGCTTTTTGCTCCGTTAACTGCTTATAAGTTACTTCAAGCTGACCAGGCGTTAAGTCGTTAAGCTCTGTGCGTGCGCCTTGCATGGTATTTTTAATGTCGAGCTGTTTAGCTTTTGCTGTTTGTATTATTTGCTCAAGTTGTCCGTGTTCAGCAGTTAATACGGCATGTTGAGTTTGGTGCTTATGCAGCTCGCTTTGTGCATGGTCAAATTGCTTTTTAGCTATATTAAAATCATTTTCAAAATCAGTAATTAAGTTATTTAATTGCTGATTTTGATTTACCGCATACGGGTGCTCAGTTGCACCGCACACTAAACAAGGTTCATTAGGGCGAAGCTCAGTGCGTAAATGCTCTACGTTCTCGCTGGCTCTTAAGCGCGCTTGGTTAAGTGCGTACTCGTTGCCTTTAAGCGCTTGCTCGCTGGTTATTAAATGCTGATTAAGTAAAGCATGGGCTTGCTGGCTTTCATTTAACTGCTGATTAAGCACTTGTTGGCGTTGAGTACTTTGTTTTAGTTCTGCGTTAAATTGCCCGTAGCGCTCTCGCTGCTCTTTTAAGTAATCAATACTTTTTAGCTGAGCGTCACAGTGCTCTGCATTAAATTCATTAAGCTGAGTATTTAATGCCTGTAAAGTTGATTGCTCACCACTAAGTGCCACCTCGCACTGCTGCACTTTATTATTTTGCGCATTTAAAAGATCGCTCTGACTTGCAAGCTCGCTATTAAGAGTTTGGCTTTGTGCAAGGTTTGCGGTTAATTGCTGCTGTGCATTTAAGTAGGTATTAAAGCTTTGCTGATAGTAGCTCCAGTCTTTTGCTAAAACATGCAGCTGTGCATGCTCATTAAGCCATTGCTGGCTTTTAGTTGATTCGGTATTAGCGAGTTCAAGCTCGCTATTGCTTTGTTTAAGCTGCTGTGTGAACTCATCAAACTGAGATTGCTCTTTGGTTATTTGCGACTCAGTACCTTTTACAGCTTGAGTTTGCAAGGCAATATTGCTGTCGAGCTCTCGCGCTTTAGCTATAACGGGCGCTGCATTTTGTTTTTGCTCATTGGCGTTATTAAGCAGCTCGGTATGCTTAGTAAGCGCGGTATTACGCTCGTTAATTACCGCTAAATGATCAACACTTTTAAGCGATGAAATTTGCTGGTTTTGCGCCGTATTTTGATCGGTTAATTGAGTAAAACGACTGCGGTTATCTTTTATTTCAAGTGCCTGCTTGGCTTGTTTTGCTTGCTCGCTTTGCTCAACGATACTTTCAAGCGCTGAGCTTGCTTGTTGCTGGGTTTGCTGTGCTTGCAGTAAGTTTTGCTCAAGCACTGTAGCTTGCTGATACCAGTTAAGTGCTTTTTCGGTTTTGGATAGCTCTTTTTTAGTGTGTTCGGTTTGCGCTTTTAAATCGGTTAACTTGGTTTGTTGTAGCTCAAGTTCATCGCTCGTTAACAAAGTATAGCTTTCAAGACCAGCTTTAAGCGCTTCAAGCGTTGCTACTTGCTCTTTATGACGCTCAAAAATACGCACGCCAATACGGCTAAATTTATCGGTGCCCGTTAAGCACTCTAAAAGTTGCGCTCGCTCATCGCCAGTGGCTTTTAAAAACGCAGCAAACTCATGTTGTGCTAAAAGTACGGCACGGGAGAACTGCTCAAAGTTAAGCCCTATTTTACTCTCGACTTCTTTTATTGTGTGGCTTTTGTCAGCTATAAGGGTTTCGTCTGGCAGGGTTACTAAAGTGTGCTCTGCTACTTTAAGTTTTCCTGTTACTTTTTTATGGGTCCGTGCAATTGTATAGCGCGCACGATAAAGCTGTTTATCTTGTCCTAAAAAGTCGACCTCGGCGTAGCCTTCCCATGTACCTCTGCGTAGCAAGTTTCGCGCATCATTAAGCTTAATGCTGTCGCCGTTAAACTCAATTAAGTTACCTTTATCACCGCGCAGCCTCGCTGTTTTTGTATAAAGGGCTAAACAAATGGCATCTAAAAAGGTACTTTTACCAGCGCCAGTATCGCCTGTTATCGCAAACAATCCTGCATCTTTTAATGGAGCTTTAGTAAAATCTATTTCAGCGTCAACTATTGAGGCTAAATTATGAATACGAACTGCGGTTATTTTCATAGTTGTTCTTGCTCCGTAAGCTCGTTTATCACATCACTTAAAAGTGCTTTTAGCTCATCGGGTACGCTTTGCCCTGCCATGTCTTTATCGTTTGCGAATGCTTGTTCTAATAGGTTTAGTGGGTTGAGCATTTCAACTTCGCTTAAATCTTCAAATACGGTGCTGTCGTCATTTTGCGCTGATTGCTCACGTACACGTTCAATACCACAAAATTTAATATGCTTGCCTTCAAGTGCTTGTTCTATTTGTTCTCTGAAGGTGGTGTCGGTATCGCTTGATTTAAGCTTTACACGTAAATAAGGCGCTATTGTATTTTGTGCAGTGTCGAGCGCTTTAATTTGCTCGCATAGTTCGCTTAATGGTACACACTCCCCTTTTGGTAAAATAATTACATCGGCAGAGCGCGGAATGTAAAGGGGGTTTACAGTTGTACTAATATGTTGTTTTTCATCAATAATAAACTCAACAACATTTACTTGGTGCGTGTAGTTACGTTCTGAAAACGACATAGGGATAGGTGTGCCACTGTAGCGAATAACATCACTTTTAGCGACTTGTTGCGCTTTGTGTAAGTGCCCAAGGGCAACGTAGTTGGCTTGTTTACCAAATACATTGGCTGAAATAGACTCTTCACCACCTATTACTAAGTTACGCTCAGAATCACTTGAAATGTCCCCGCCCTTTGCGTGTAAATGCCCCATAACTATTAATGGTGAGTTTTGCTCGTTTATATTAGTAGCTTGCTCTAGTGCAAGTTCGTAAGCTTTTGAAACGCCTTGAGCATAACTAGGACCGTTTTCGGTTTGGCTAAGCAAACTTACATCGCTTGCACGCAAAAATGGCATAGCGACGATTACAGCGCGTTTACCATTGGTATTTATGGTAATAACAGTTTCATCTGGTGTTGCGACATCAAAGCGCCCTACTACGTGAGTATCAAACTGTGCAAGTAATGGCTGAGCTGCCAAAATACGATTTGCAGAGTCGTGGTTACCCGCAATAATCACTACGTGTAATAGTGGGCATGCTTTTTTGGCGTCTTTAATAAATTGATAAAGCTGATTTTCGGCGCTAGCACTTGGTGTTGCTGTATGATAAATATCGCCCGCAACTAAAAGTAAGTCTATTTGTTGTTCAACAAGAGTGGCTAATAACCATGTAAAAAAAGCTTGATGTTCAACACGGCGATCGTGTTCGTAAAATTGTTGGCCAAGGTGCCAATCTGAGGTGTGGAGGACTTTCATGTCGCGCTCTTAATAAAACCGTAAGAGCGCCAATATACCCAAGGCTGTTAAAGATGCAAGCCTAAGGCATGCATTACGTTAGGTTAAACTGTACCAAGCTGAAAAAACAACCGGTAATGCTAAAAGTGCCATTAATAATGGAATTTTTAACGTTTTAGTTTGTTTTGCGTGTAGCGCCTTTAGTGCATTAGTTTCGTTGCACGCTGCTACTTTATCGATATAAAAATAACCCGAATCGAGATACTGCTTACAGTTATTCTCACTTGCTGGAATCGCAATTAGTTCTTGTTGTTTTTTTAGGATGTAAAAATCCATAAGCCCACCGCATTTCTTGCTAGTAATCGATATTAATTTGAGGATAAATGTGACGAATTTATTTGCCTCAAATAAAAAGGTTGGCGATTTTAAATATAAACAGCACTAAAGATCAACCTAAAATTACACTATTTGTCATTTATCGTACAAATAGCGAATATTAATGAAGTTCGGCAATATTTGAGCCAATTATTTACTCGTTTCACTGTGTTTTTGTTCAGTAGAAAGGGCTTTTAGGCCATTTACTTGTTGCGAATTAGTAATACTTATACGTAGGATTAATGGTCTACCTGGTAATGCCAAAGCAATACTTTTTTAGCAATATATATAAAATGAATGATATTTTTTTAAGTTCTGGGACTTAGTATTTAACCGATCAAAACCATTATTAAAACCCAATTTTGTAAACCCCCTTTACAGTTTTTATCTATTCGTATTTTGTTACAAAATAATTGTATTTTTCAATCTAAAAAACTAAGTGAACATCACCCTAAAAATACGGTACTTGGTCGCTAATTTATTGAAGCTAACTGGTATATTTGTCAAAGTACGCTCACAAAATTATATTAGGACTAACAATGAAAAAAATAGGTCTTACGCTAAGTGCTTTTGTATTGCCATTCGCAATATCGAGTGCAGCTATGGCGTCTTCGGTTGAGCAAACAAAAGGTTCTTTTGTTGATAAATTTCGTCAATTAGACGAAGCGCTTCCTACACCCAATGTTTATCGTAGTGCCGCTGGCGAACCAGGTGAAAAATACTGGCAGCAACGTGTAAATTACGATATTGATGTGAAGCTAGATGAACAAAAGCACCGCATTACTGGTAGTCAAAGCATTGAATATAAAAACAACTCACCACATACGCTTAAATATTTATGGTTACAGTTAGATCAAAATATTTTTAAAAGTGACTCTATTGCCGAAACAACTAAAACATTTAAAAGCACTTTAGAAAGCCTACCAGCTCAAAAGCCCGCTAAATTAAGTTTAGGTGAATTACGTCGTCAGCAATTTATGAGCGACAACGAACTGGGTTATACAATCAGTGGCGTAAAAGATGACGATGGTAAAGAGCTACGCGTAACTGTAGTTGATACCTTAATGCGCATCGATTTAAACGAGCCATTAAAACCAGGTAAAGAAGTCGAATTTAGCATGAACTTTGCCTTCAACATTGTTGAAGAAGATGCAGTGGGTGCACGTTCTGGTTACGAGCACTTTGAAGAAGACGGCAACGACATATTCTTAATTGCTCAGTGGTTTCCTCGTTTAGCCGCTTATACCGATTACGAAGCATGGACAAACAAGCCGTTTCTAGGCTCTGGTGAGTTTACGCTTGAGTTTGGTGATTACGATGTTGAGATTACTGTTCCGGCAGATCACATTGTATCGGCAACAGGTAAACTTGATAACGCGAGCAAAGTACTTACAAGTACTCAGCGCAAACGTTTAAAGCAAGCCGAAACATCTAAGCGTCCTGTGTTTATTGTTAACGCAGAAGAAGCGCTAGAAAACGAAAAAGAAGGCACCGACAAAACTAAAACGTGGCACTTTAAAGCGCAAAACGTACGTGACTTTGCCTGGGCGTCGTCTCGTAAGTTTATGTGGGATGCAAAAGGCTATCAACAAGGTGGTGACGTTCAGCCTTTAGTTATGGCAATGTCGTTCTTCCCTAAAGAAGGTGGTGACTTATGGGAGAAGTACTCAACTGAAGCGGTAGTACACACAATGGAAGTGTACTCTAAGTATTCTTTTGACTACCCATACCCAACTGCGCAATCGGTAAATGGCCCTGTTGGCGGTATGGAATACCCAATGATTACCTTTAACGGCCCGCGTACTAAGTTACAAGATGATGGTACACGTACTTATTCTCAAGCTGAAAAGCGCTTTTTACTTGGCGTAGTTATTCATGAAGTGGGTCATATTTACTTTCCAATGATTGTTAACTCAGATGAGCGCCAATGGACGTGGATGGATGAAGGCTTAAATAGCTTTTTAGATGGCGTTGCTGGTCGTGAATGGGATCCTACTATTCCTTGGGGTGTTGAGCCTCGCGATATAGTGAGCTACATGAAGTCTGAAAACCAAGTACCTGTTATGACTCAGTCAGACAGTGTATTACGCTTAGGTCCTAATGCTTATACTAAACCTGCAGCAGCCCTTAATATTTTACGTGAAGTAATTTTAGGTCGTGACTTATTCGACTTTGCATTTAAAGAGTATGCTCAGCGCTGGAAATACAAGCGCCCTACTCCAGCTGATTTTTTCCGTACAATGGAAGAAGCCTCTGGTGTTGATTTAGATTGGTTTTGGCGTGGCTGGTTTTACACCACAGACCATGTAGATATCTCTTTAGATAAAGTATATCAACTACGTTTAGACACTAAAAACCCTGATATTGATTACAGCCGTTTACGTGATATTGAAGCAGACAAACCTACTTCATTATTTGTTGAGCGTAACCGCGCACAAGGTAAAAAAACATGGGTTGAGAAAAACTCTGATGTTACCGATTTTTATGACGAAAACGACCGTTTTACTGTAACCAATAAAGAACGTAACTCGTACAATAAGTTTTTAAAAGGCTTAGAGCCGTGGGAGCGTAAAACGCTTGAGCGTGCTTTAGAAGAAGATAAAAACTATTACGTTATGGAATTTTCAAACCTTGGCGGTTTGGTAATGCCTATTCTATTAGAGCTAACATATGAAGATGGCACTAAAGAAGAGCGCTATATTCCTGCTGAAATTTGGCGTCGTAATTATAAAAACGTTCAGAAGCTGATTGTTACCGATAAAAACAAACCGCTTGTATCAGTTACTGTCGATCCAGGCTGGGAAACAGCTGACGTAGATGTTGAAAACAATAACTACCCTCGTCGTATTATTCCTTCACGTATTGAAGTGTTTAAAAAGGAAAAGAGTAAAGCTAAAGTAAGTCGCGATATCATGCAAGATATTAAAACTGAGCTTAAAACTGATGAGAAGAAAGACGAAAAGGATGACGGTGAGGAGCAGCAATAATGCGCTTTTTGCTTATTATTGTTTGCCTTTTAGTTGCTGCGCCAAGTATGGCGCATCAACTAAAGTCGTCAGTTACAACCGTGCTTTTTAATAAACGAACGCATAATGTTGAATTAATGCATCGCTTTTATTTACATGATACCGAACACGCCGTAGGAACATTGTTTAAAGGCAAAATTGATATTATTAGTAATAAAGCCGACCAACAACGTTTTGCTAAGTATGTTGAATCGCATGTTGCTCTACAAACGTTAAGTGGTGAACCTTTACCACTTAACTTTGTGGGAGCACAAGTTGATGGTAAGTTTTTTTGGGTTTACCAAGAAGCACCAATTCCTGAAAATATTGAAGGAATTAAAATGAGTAATGGCGCACTTCGTGATTTATGGCCATCTCAGGTAAATATGGTAAACGTTGAGGGCAAAGGTAAGATTAAAACTTTAAACTTTGCTCAAGATGATACTTGGCTCGAAGCCCGCTTTGAGCAAAATTAATATTTAAAACTTCCCCAACCGACGCGCACAGCAGTTTATGTGCGCGTTTTCTTCATACGTTTAAACTGCGTTCATGTTTGATCTGTTATTTGTAAATTTACGTAAAATTTGTGAGTTCAATTTGTATATTTACCTTTTTTTGCGCATGATATATCAAGCACTTAAATTACTTTGTTATCAATAGATTGATAATGGTGCGTATTAATATTTAAATATAGTTAGTTTCATTTATCCCTTTGTATTTACCGGCCTAGGGCATAAGCAGTAGAGAATTTTATGTTTAAATTTCATTTAGTAATAACTAAATTCAGGGAATGATATGACTACTCAGGTTGAGGCTATTTTTGGAGTGATTTTTGATTTAGATGGAACATTGGTTTCATCAGAATTAGATTTTGCATTAATAAAGGCCCAAATAGGTTGCCCTTGCGAGCAAGACTTACTTGATTACATTGCTCAGTTGCCCTCACCGTATATGCGTGAAGAGGCAATGAATATAGTTCACCAACACGAATTAATAGATGCACAACATGCCAGTATATTACCTGGTGTGAGTGAAGCTATTCATGCTTTAAAGTCTAAAAATATTCCGATGGCGATTGTTACTCGCAATTTTGATAAAGCAGCGGCAATTAAATTACAAAATAATCCACTCCCTATCAGCACAGTTTTAACGCGAAGCGATGCCCCAGCAAAGCCAGATCCCAGCGCTTTAAATGCCATTGCTACACTTTGGAACATTAACGCCAGAAATTTACTTTATGTAGGCGATTACCTTTACGACATTCAAGCTGCGCACAATGCAAATATGCGCGCGTGTTTATACGCTCCAGAGTCAACGCCTGCTTATGCCGATCAGGCAGATTACGTTTTACATGACTTTGTTGAATTAGTGACATTAGTTGAGAGTTATTCTGAAAAAATAGAGTTATGTTAAATAGCGTACTATTAAATTTATTTAAGAATAAGTGCTACGTTATTTAAATTACAAAATAACGTTTGTTCCTAGCCCAATACGTTTTGAATTGGTAAAATACCGCAAAACGTAACGTATTCATTAGGGGCACAAAATGGGCAGAGCATTTGTAGTTCGTCAAAGTTCTATGATCAAAACAGCCAATGCAAAAACAAAAGTAAACTCAAAGTATGGTAAAGAGATTTACGTTGCAGCAAAAAGTGGCGATCCCGATCCCGAAGTAAATCAAACACTACGCCGTCTAATCGAAAAAGCTAAAAAAGACCAAGTACCCGCACACGTTATTGAAAAAGCAATTGAAAAAGCAGCCGGTGGCGCAGGGGAAGATTACTCTGTTGCCCGTTACGAAGGCTATGGTCCTGGTAATTGCATGGTTATAGTTGACTGTTTAACTGACAATCCGAACCGTACAATTAAAGATGTACGCTTACCGTTTACTAAAACAGACTCAAAAATTGGTACTCCTGGCTGCGTAGCACATATGTTTGATCATTATGCGGTACTTGGCTTTGCGGGTGATGACGACGAAATAGTATTAGAAGCATTAATGATGGCTGATGTTGATGTTAGCGATGTTGAAGCCGAGGACGGTAAAATATCGGTATTTGCACCACCAACAGAATATTTTAAAGCTAAAACTGCCCTTGAAGACGCATTTGAAGGCATTAACTTTGAAGTAGACGAAATTACGTTTATTCCTCAAGTTAATATTGAAATTGAAGACGAAGAAGTTATTGCTAACTTTGATAAGTTTATAAATATGCTTGAAGATTGTGACGATGTACAAAATATTTATCACAATGCCATTGTAAAAAATTAGATTTAATTAGCTAAAGCTTTAAAAAGCGTGTTTTGTGTATGCAAAACACGTTTTTTTACGTTTGAATAAATGTTAGATATTCATGTGTATTATCTATATACCTTTAAAATGCCTTAAAAGTGATGTTATTCTAATTTTAGGCGATAAAAAACCAGCTTAAAAGCTGGTTTAGCACTTAATCTGAACTTTGCTTAAGCGGTTAAAGCGTATTCGTTTTTTGTGCTTTATATCTTATACGGTAGCTATGTAGCAGTGGTTCAGTGTAACCACTAGGTTGTGTTACCCCCTCCAAAACCAGTGCAAGTGCAGCTTGAAACGCAATGCTGTTATTAAGGGTTTCTTCGTTTATTGCCATGGGTGTATACGCAGTGTCGTGCTCGTTTTGACCATCAACCACTTTGGCCATTTTAGCCATTGTTGATTTTATTTGCGCCTTTGAGCACACGCCATTTAGTAACCAATTAGCCATATGCTGGCTTGAAATACGCAGTGTTGCTCTGTCTTCCATTAGCCCGATATGGTTAATGTCGGGTACTTTTGAGCAGCCAACGCCTTGATCAATCCAACGTACAACGTAACCTAAAATGCCTTGTGCGTTGTTTTCTAGCTCGCTTTGAATATCTTCTTTTGAAAGCGTTTTAGGGTCTGTCATTAGCGGCGGTGTAAGCAGGTCATTAAGGCTCGCAATAGTACGTTTAGCTATACTTTGCTGCTCAGTAAATACGTTTATATCGTGATAATGCATTGCATGTAGGGTAGCGGCTGTAGGGGAGGGCACCCATGCTGTATTAGCGCCTGATTTAGGGTGAGCTTGTTTTTGCTCCATCATTAATGCCATTTTATCTGGCATTGGCCACATGCCTTTACCTATTTGTGCTTTATGACTTAAGCCACAAGCAAGGCCAATATCGACGTTGCGATCCTCATAAGCTTGTATCCATGGTTGCTGCTTAATCTGTGCTTTTGGAAGCACAACGCCCGCTTGCATAGAGGTATGAATTTCATCGCCTGTTCTGTCTAAAAATCCAGTATTTATAAATACAACACGCTCTTTGGCTGCATAAATACAGGCTTTTAGGTTTACAGAAGTACGGCGTTCTTCATCCATAATACCCATTTTAAGCGTGTTTTTAGGTAAGCTTAGCGCTTCCTCTACTAAGCTAAATAAAGTGTTAGTAAACGCTACCTCTTCAGGGCCATGCATTTTTGGTTTTACTATATTAATACTTTGCGCGCTTGAATTTTTTATACCTGTTTTTTTATTTAGGTCGTGCAGGGCAGCGGTGGCAGTAAACATCGCATCCATAATGCCTTCAAATACCGGTTGATTGTACACATCGGTAATCGCAGGATTCGTCATTAAATGGCCAACGTTTCTTACAAACATCATGCTACGGCCTTTTAAAGTAACGGTGCCGCCATCGAGTGCGGTGTATGTTTTATCACTTTGCAGAGTGCGCTCTACAGTTTTATCGCCTTTTTTAAACGATTCAACTAAGTTACCTTGCATCAACCCAAGCCAATTTTTATAAACTTGTACTTTATCTTCTGCATCTACCGCAGCTACTGAATCTTCACAATCCATAATGGTGGTAAGCGCGGCCTCTAACACTACATCTTTTAAGCCTGCTTTATCTGCTTGGCCAATAATGTGGTGGTGATCGATATGGAGCTCTATGTGTAAATCATTGTTTTTTAATAACACTACGGTTGGGTTTTGTGCTTCACCTTGATAGCCAATAAGCTGAGATGGGTCAGCTAATGTGGTTTGAGAGCTATCACGTAACGTAATTAAAAGTGCGCCATCTACTACTGAATAATTAGTGCTTTCTATATGCGAGCCATTAGTGAGCGGCAATGCTTTATCTAAAAACTGGCGAGCGTAGGCCATTACCTTAAAACCACGAACAGGATTGTAGGTATTGCCTTTTTCGGCTCCATCGTCTTCGCTTAACACATCTGTACCGTATAAAGCGTCGTATAACGAACCCCAACGTGCGTTAGCGGCATTAAGTGCAAAGCGTGCGTTACTTACAGGCACAACCAACTGAGGGCCTGCTGTAAAGGCTACTTCGGGTTCTACATTTTGGGTTTCAATTTCAAAGTTTGTAGGCTCTTTAACTAAATAGCCAATATCTTGCAAAAAGGCATGGTACTTAACGCTATCCCACGTTTTATTAGCAAGATGGTAGTCATCTATTTGCTGTTGAAGCAATTCTCGTTTTTCAAGCAGTGCCTTATTTGTAGGGGTAAGTGTTTGAACGATATGTGCAAAGCTTTGCCAAAATTGATGCTCACTTAAGTGAGTGCCTGGTAGTAATTGATTTTTAACAAAATCAGCGAGTTGTGTGTCTACGCTGAGTCCTGAATGTGTGAGAGTGTGGGACATAATTGCCTTCCTTAAACGGTCGCGATGTTGTTGTGTGCTTGTGCGTTAAGGCAACAATAACTCAAAAAGGCAATGTTGAGTGCTTTTTAGCCATTCACAAAATGTATAGCCACAATAACAACTATAAATTTACTAAATCTAGAAAAGGAGCCTAATGTTGAATCAAGCGAAACGGAGCACACACTCCTAGCCACTCTCACAACATTAAAATAATTTACACACTCGTTCGAAGGATTTTATTATGACAACATATCAACGCGAAACAGACACACTCTCTACTCTTTGCCAATCACAAGGCAGCGCATGGAAAGCTATTAACCCTGAATACGCAAGCCGTATGCGTTTACAAAACCGTTTTCGTACAGGGATTGAAATTGCGCAATACACAGCAGACGTTATGCGTGAAGATATGGCTGCATATGACGCCGACACAAGCCTGTACACCCAATCTTTAGGGTGTTGGCATGGCTTTACTGCCCAACAAATGATGATGGCTATTAAGCGCCATCAAAAAACAACTAAACGCAGCTATGTATACTTAAGTGGCTGGATGGTTGCAGCACTTCGCTCTGCATTTGGTCCGCTGCCAGATCAAAGCATGCACGAAAAAACATCGGTACCTGCATTAATTGAAGAAATTTACACATTTTTAAAGCAAGCTGATGCACGTGAACTAGACCACTTGTTTAACGATCTAGATGCAGCGAAAGCGAATGGCGGCGATGTTCAAGCTGTTATTGATAAAATAGACAACTTTGAAACTCATGTTGTGCCAATTATTGCTGATATTGACGCAGGTTTTGGTAACGAAGAAGCAACTTACTTACTGGCTAAAAAAATGATTGAAGCCGGTGCGTGTGCCATTCAAATAGAAAACCAAGTATCTGACGCCAAACAATGTGGTCACCAAGCGGGTAAAGTGACCGTTCCACACGAAGACTTTTTAGCAAAGATTAACGCAGTACGTTACGCCTTTTTAGAACTTGGTATTGATAACGGTATTATTGTGGCACGTACAGATTCATTAGGTGCAAGCCTTACTCAAAAAGTACCTGTGTCGCAAACACCAGGTGACTTAGCAAGCCAATACAATGCATTTTTAGAAACGACGCCAATTAACGGTGTTGATGACTTAAATGAAGGCGACACAGCAATGAAAATTAATGGCCAGTTATGTAAACCAACTCGCCTAGATAACGGTTTATTTCAATTTCGCGAAGGCACTGAAAAAGACCGCGTAGTACTAGATTGTATTACGAGCTTGCAGTCGGGCGCTGATTTACTGTGGATTGAAACAGAAAAACCTCATGTTAAGCAAATTGCAGAACTGGTAAATCGTGTAAAAGAACACGTGCCAAATGCAAAACTGGTATACAACAACTCGCCTTCATTTAACTGGACGCTTAAGTTTCGTGAGCAAGTGTATCAAGAGTGGGAAGAAGCAGGCCGTGACCTTAGTGCTTACCCAAGCCTTGGCGACAATAAAGGCCTTATGGCACCAGAAATGGATGCAACAGAGCTTGCGCAAGCAGCCGATTTACTAGTGCAAAACTTCCAGCGCGATGGCGCACGTGAAGCAGGTATTTTCCATCACTTAATTACTCTGCCTACGTACCATACAGCTGCGTTGAGCACTGATATTTTATCAGAAGGTTATTTTGGCGATATGGGTATGCTGGCTTATGTACGTGATGTACAACGCCAAGAAATTCGCCGTGAGCAAGCTTCTGTTAAGCACCAAGACCTAGCAGGGTCTAACATGGGCGATACGCACAAAGAATACTTCTCTGGTGATAACGCGCTAAAAGCCGGTGGTGAAGACAACACCATGAACCAGTTTTAATTTCTAACTAGATAGTGTTACTCAAGGGCCAATAGGCCCTTTTTTATTGCTTTAAGTAAAGTTAGAACATTGAAGCATAATTACAGATCAGACTTTAATTAGGGCGTGTTGATCTTTGTGGATTGAAATTTGTTCAATCTAGGGGCGATTAAATCGCGGCGCGAGGTTTGTAACCTAGTGGGCTAAGTAAAAACCGAGCAAAGCTTCCGCGTCCTGCTCACGCCCCTTACCTACATCCATGTAGGCAACAAAGAGTTTATCGTCCCTAGAAAGAACCCAAAGGGCAGCGCATGTTTGGTATTTATGCTACGTTATCTCCTATTCATGGGGAATAACCACACTACATAAGCTCCGCCTTGCCTAAAAACCAAACATACTGCTGCAATTAACCCACCAAAGTTCAACACGCCCTTGCCAAATCATGTTGGATCACTATTTAACTACCTGAGTGAATTTACAGATCAGAGTTTAACTAACCTTTCATAAAACGGCATATTTGGGGTGATTTTGCTGTAAAAAGCGTTTACAACAACTTTAAAAGGCAGGTAAGTGACTGATTTTTGCTTTAATAGGCAAACTTAGCGAATTTATAAACCGATTTTTTACTAACTTCTCTGTGCTATAAAACAAAATTTTACTAACTGATAGGCTATAAACAGTGACTCAAACCGATTTTTTACCAACTCAAGTTACAAAAAATGCTATAAACCGAAATTTTACTAACTGAAGTTTTAGCTAAGTCCGATATTTAACTGCCACAGAAGTGTAAAGGGGGTTTACAGTTTGAATACTAAGGCGGTAAATACAAAAGCCACTTATTTGAAGTGGCTTTTATTTGAGCTATAAATTTATTACCCAGAGTTTATTTAGTGTGTTTATCAAACCACCATTGAATATAAGCTACTTTAGTCATTAAGTTTGATGGGCGAGCTGTAATACCATGCGATGCATTAGGAATGCGCACCATTGCAGTATCAACGCCTTGTAGTTTTAATGCCTGATAAAACTGCTCAGTTTCTGATATTGGTGTACGGTAGTCAGATTCGCCAGTGAGCAACATAGTAGGAGTTTTAACGTTTCCAACATAACTAATAGGCGAGCGCTTCATGTAATGCTCGATGTGATCCCACGGTTTACCCGGAAACCAGTAATCAGCAAAAAACGGGTAAAAATCGGCAGTTAGTACAAAGCTGATCCAATTAATAACAGGCTTAGCAACTACAGCCGCAGCAAAGCGATCGGTATGACCTACAATCCAAGCTGTTAATACACCACCGCCAGAACCACCGGTTACAAACAATTTAGACTCGTCAATAAAGCCTTTCGCTATTAGCGCATCAACGCCAGTCATTAAGTCATCAAAATCGTTACTTGGATAATTATGATGAATAGTTTGTGCAAACTCTTTACCGTATGAATCACTGCCACGTGGGTTCATGTATAAAACCACATTTCCTTTGGCTGCAAACAGCTGAATTTCAGCGCTAAAGTGTGGACCGTAATTAGCTACTGGACCGCCATGTATTTCTAGTATTAGCGGATATTTTTTGCTGCTGTCAAATTCTGGTGGGTAAGCAATCCATCCTTGAATAGGTAACTCATCGTGACTTGATTTAATCCAAATTTCTTCCACTTTAGCCAAAGCTTTGTCGCCCAGTGCATCTGCATTAAGGGTAGTTAAACGCTGCGCTTTACCGCGTTTAATTGTTGCTATATCAGCAGGGCGCTGAGTATCGGCAAGGGTAAAGGCTACTTCGCCATCTTCGCTTACATCAAAGTCACCACCAGAATAAGGGCGACCAAGGGCAACACTGCCAATTTGAGTTGTTATTATTTTACGCTTGCCGCTGCGTGGTTGATAGGCGAGGGCGGTTTGACCTTTATCTGCATAGCTAAAGTATATGCCTTTTGAGTTTGCACTCCATTTTATTTGACCTACGCTTCTATCAAAATTTGGCGTTAAGCTAGTTGTGTTACCTGTTTTTAAATCACGAATATAAAGCTGAGCGTTTTCGTAGTTAGTGCGTTTATCATCGTAACCTGTGTACGCTAAGTAACGACCATCGGGCGATACTTTAGGCTGCTCGTCAGGTCCGTTTCGGTCAGTAACTTTAGTTATATTTTGTGTGGCTAACTCGAGTTGATAGATTTCACTGTTTGTGGGTTTTAGCTGGTTGTTTGTGTGCCTGTTTGCAGAAAAATAAAGCGACTTACCATCGTTACTAAAACTTACATCGCCTGCGTTATCAAATTCATCATGAGTGAGTTGTTTGGCATTACCACCGTTAGCATCTATGGAAAATAATTGGCTAAAACCTTTTTGCGTGTAACCGCCACCATCTGAACGATAATAAACATCATCGATGAATTTAGCGGGTTCTGCCCACGTTGCATCTTTTGGTTTGCCCGGTAAGCTCACTGGCGCTGAAGTAGCGCTTGGAACAAACATACTAAATATTAGCTGACTAGAATCAGGGCTCCATGTAACCGCACGTGGGCTATTAGTCAAATTACTAATTTTTGCCATAGCACCTGTTTTAAGCCATTTTATATATATTTGGCTGCTGCCATCGCGAGTTGATATAAACGCAAGGCGTTGACCATCAGGAGAGAGGACTGGCGAATAATCCATATGCAAGCCAGAGGTTAGCGGTTGCATTTGTTTGGTTTTGTAATCAACAGACCAAATATTACCAACTTTGTGATCTGTTTTTATATCCATGCGGTTACGCACAAAATAAACAGTTTTACCGTCTTCGGTTATATCTATTTGATTGGCATATTCTAAATTAAACACGTCTTGCAGTTGTAGTGTATTTGTTTCAGCGTAGGCTAAATTGCTACAGCCTAAAATGAGGCTAAGTGTTAAAAGCTTTTTCATTTTAATCCCTGTTGTTACTTTTTTAATTTGCTAAGTAGTTATATGTTAGGGATTATTAAATTAACAGTAGGATGCGATGAAGCTCTTATTTAACTCTATGAGTTAAAGCTGTAAAGGGGGTTTACAGCTTCTATTTGAAGTTGTGTAAAAGTTTAGTTAGCTGAGTTACAAAGGGCTTTTATATCTTTTATAAGCGCTATGCCATCAGCATTGTCGCCATGTACGCATAAGCTATCGGCGTTGAGCGTTAGTTTTTTTCCAGTTCGTGTTGTCACGCTGCCATCGGATAAAAGCTGAGTTACTTGTTTTAGTAATGCAGCTTTGTTGTGAACGCTACCCTCAAGTGTTCGTGACACTAAATGCCCGTCGTCGGTGTACTGCCTGTCGGCAAATGCCTCGAGTATTAGATCAACTCCTGAGCTTTTAGCTATTTGAATGTGCTTATTGGCATTTTTAGTCGCTAAGACCATTAGTTTCAAATCTATTGGGTAGCTAGCAATTGCATTTATAACGGTTTGTAATATTTGCTCATCAGCCATCATGTCGTTATAAAGTGCGCCATGCGGTTTAACATAGCTAAGTGTTAAACCTTGTACTTTTGCCATGCCCTCAATAGCGGCTATTTGATAATGCAGGCAATTTGTAAGCTCTTTTTCGCTAAGTACCATTGAGCGCCTACCAAAGCCTTGCTTATCTGGGTAGCTTGGGTGAGCACCAATTTGTACGTTATGTTGTTTGGCAAGAGTGAGCGTGCTTGCCATTACATCGGCATCGCCTGCATGGAACCCACACGCAATATTAGCCATATCAATATGTGGCATAACGTCATCGTCTAGCCCCATTTTCCACGCGCCAAAGCTTTCGCCTAAATCACAATTGAGTTTCATATTAGTGCGCCTTTTGCGGTTTTATTGTGACAGGTAATACGCCGTTAGCCGGTGCTTCTCCTAGTAACACTTTTGCAAGTGCGGTAAAAGCGGGACCAGACACAATATCGTTTTTATCTACATCAATATTATATGCGTAAGATGCAAGTACAGCATTTGCATAATTGCCAAATTTAGCAATGTCGTAAGGGGCTCTTAGGCTTATAAAAACAGTGCTTTTGTTTTCTTCTTTTGCCATATTTAATAATGACTCAAGTGCTTTTGGTTGCTCTGCATTATTAAGTGCAAAATTAGGATCGTCTTTTAAATCATCCATACCGCCAATTTCTACCGCACTTTGATTAGGTGTTGCATTGCCGGCTATAACTACATCAGCAGCGTGTATTTGTGTTTTAGCTTGTGCAGGATTAAACCCTTGTAGGCTGCTACAGCTATAGTTTAGTTTTTGCTGGCTGATAGCTTCAATCGCTTGCTGCATTGCCATACATTTACGCGTGTCGGGCATAATAATATGAACATTACTTCCTGCTTTTAAATTAAGCGGCAAAGTACTGTTATTATTTTTAACCTGCGTTATTGCCTCTACAGCAAGCTGGGCTTCTATTTCGCGATGTGCTGCACTGCCGATTGTTTGCTTTGCATTTATGAGCGCGGTAATAGGGTCAAAATTAGTGCTTAACCTAAATTTATTTTTAAGCGTAATTATACGCATCGCTGATTGTGCTATTTCTTGCTCATCAAGTTGGTTTGATTTAACCGCTGCAACAAGCTCTTTAATAAGGTCATGGAGCTTGTTTAAATCATCCGGTGTTCTAATTTCAACGGGCATTAGGGCAATGTCAGCCCCAGCCGCAAACGTATTTATTACCGCTTGAGTTGGTGTAAAGAAGTTACTAATGCCAGCCATATCAAGCGCATCAGTTACTACAACACCTTGATAATTAAGCTCACCACGTAAAATATCAGTAATGATTCCGCGCGACATTGTTGCCGGTTTTATCATCGTTTTGCCATTAACACTTATAAACGTTGTGCTATCGAGCGCTGGGTATTGAATATGCGCCGTCATTATCATGCCTGGGTTTTGCTTGGCGATAATGTGCTTAAACGGTGCTAAGTCTTGCTCGTATATAACTTCTTTTGCATGGTTTACTTTAGGCAAACCTGTATGGCTATCTACGTTTGTATCGCCGTGGCCCGGGAAGTGCTTTAACGAGGTAATAACACCGTTGTTCTCAAATCCTGCAACCTGTGCGGCGCCCAATTTACTCACTAATGCTGGGTTTTCACCAAACGAGCGTACGTTAATAACAGGGTTATCGGGGTTCATGTTTACATCAACCGTGGGCGCGTAGTTTACATTAATACCTAGCGAGTTTAGTTCTTTAGCTATAACAGTTGCTGTTTTTGTCGCAAAGCTCGTACCGTGTTTTTTGTAGGTTGCGCCAATCGACATATTACCGGTAAATGATGTAGCAACATCGCGTGGTAACCGTGCTACACGTCCGCCTTCTTGATCTATAGATATAAATAGAGGCAGCTTACTACTGGATTTACTTGCAGCTGTTTGCAATTGGCTATTAAGCGTAATGGTTTGTTCTATTGATTGGGTATTTTCAGAAAATAAAATAACTCCACCAATATCGTATTTAGCAATAGCGGTAGCAAGCTCATTAGGTAACTCGGTCATTGGAGTTCGGCATTTATTACTTGCTCCTTGCTGGCAAAAGTAGCGAAAGTCGAGTATTAACTTTTGCCCAAGTTGTTGTTCAAGAGAAAGTACGGGTTTAGCAAACGAGGATTGTAATGGCATTAAACACCCAGATAAAAAAACGATAGACGGTACAATACACTTATTTAGCAAAACACACTCCAAGGCTAAAAAGTAGATAAATGTATGCAGCTTAACTACTTTTTAAAGCAACTGCAAAATAAGGTTTTCTTTACAAAAACCATTAACGTATTGTAAAAATTGAAGATAAATTATAGTTTTGAACTTAGTGAAAAGTTATATTTTTTTCTGGCTTTATTGATATTAGATAATAAATTTTTAATAGGGTGTAATTGCAGGCTTTATGCTCAATTATAGGTGCAAGTATTGAATGCCTCATACTTAGGATGGCATTCATTTTCGAAAGAATTATTAATAGCCTTAATCTTCGATTTCTTATTTTTCATTTAACGATTACAGCCTTTATTAGTACTTTAGTAAGTCGCTTTTATTCTACCTACCAAGCACAAAAGGAGCAGTTAAAAACGTACACTAAAAATAACTATGCCTGCGCTAATAAACTAGCATCAACAACTTATACTCTTTAGAATCAGCAATGCAATAACCTGCCTATTCAACTAAAAATCATCTTGAAAAGACAATATTGTGGCGCGTTTAGGTAGAGAAGAGTTTGTATTTTTTACCTAATAACAGCAAAGTGCGCGCAAACATAGCAGAGCGATTGCGTCAAGCCGTTGAGTCTATAAATACGTAAACTATTGGATTTATAATAACTCCTATTGGCATTGCAACTTGGTCTGAGCATAGTAACGAAATAGACCAAGTTTACAAATGTGCTGACAAAGTACTTTACCATGTTAATAATATGGTAGTGATAAGTGCATTGTTGCTGATTAAAAATGTGTTTCGATAGGTGAGTAATCAATTGCAACTTCTACATTGCTCACTGAGCTATAGTTGTTTAGATCTTTAGATAATCCTGCAATATCAACATCCTTTTCAACAAGTAATGTGTAATTGTGAGCTGTCGACTTAACTAACTCATAATTATTTTTTAACTCATCAGGCAAAGAATCGGTATTTAATGTAATGGTAAGAGTACCTGTTACTACACCTTTTTGCTTTAAGTTCTGATTATAAATAACGTCGCCTTTAAATAACTGCTCAGAGTTAAAAATAAGCTTATCACCAGATGAATTTATGCTTTTAGATGCTTTTTTCATAATACCTTGACTGCTTTCTTTTTTAGGGAAAATAGTGTCAGTTTTCTGGTTCTTAGATGGTTCTTTTATAATGATTTCTGCTGTTTTAGGTAGCGCCTGAGAGTTGTTAACCTCTGTTTTTTCACTGTTATTACATGCAGATAGTAATAATGCTGCAATTATTGGCACTGAACTTGTAAAAATTATTTTTTGCATTCGTTTACCTTTGTTTACTTTTCTCTAAATTTAAAGCTATTCAGCTTCATTCAAGTATGTATATTAACAACTTAACTATGCGTTTACATAAAATAATCAATTAAAAAACATTAAGTGTTTTAATATAATAAATACAAACAGGTGGATACATGTCTCAATTTAAATTAACAACTATTGCCATAGTTGTAGCATCAACATTAGCAGCAGGTGAGCTAACCGCCGCTGAACAAACTCGATTTTATGATGTAAGTGCTACAAATGCAGTTACTCAGGGTACTTCTTTAGCTGCTGTTCAGCAGAGAACCTTAGCCGAACGCGCCACTGTATCGGGTCAAAAATCTATTTACGATGCACAAATGGGTAAAGCAACATTTTTATGGCAAGCAATAGGTCAGCGTAAGCCTGACATGGCTTTAATCGCAGCTGATAACCGTAATCAATATGCTGCTGACTTTTATATTGAAACTTTAACAGGTATTAGTAATCGTAAAACAACAGCATCTTCTGCTGTTATGGTTGATTTATCAGAGCAAAAACGTGGTTCTATTAGTGCTAAATATAAACAACAAGTAAACGGTGTAGAAGTTTTTAACCGCGAATACAACTTGTTAATGGATAAAGAGTACAACCTAGTAGCAAGCTCGGGTTATTTTGCTGATACGTCGTCATCTAAAAATAAACTTGCTGCATTAACGGGTTTTGTAAGCTCTGAGCAAAGTATAAAAAAAGCATTTAGTGAATTAGCAAATATTGATGTCTCACTTCGTAAAATTGGTAATGAAGGTGGATATGCAAAATATGAGGCTAAATCATTAGATGACTCTAAGATTGTTTTAGGTACACCACGCGCAAAAGAAGTGTTTTTTGAAGTTGCAGGCGAGCTTAAATCTGCTTACTACATTGAAGTAGAAGTAGCAGAAGTTGGCTCTTTAGAAAGTGACTACTTTAGTTATGTAGTGGATTCGAATAACAGCAAAGTATATTTTGCGAAAGATTTGAAATCTCATGCAGCTGACTTTAATTACCGTGTTTACGCTAACCAAGATGGCTACCCAATGGAAAGCCCGCACGGTGACGTAATTCCTGCAGATGGCCCAGGGCAAGTAGACGAGACTGAGATTTTAGACGCGCCAATGGTATCTCTATCTTACTACAGTAAACTAAGCACAATGGACCCATGGTTAGCTGATGATGCAACGACAACATCAGGTAATAACGTATTTGCTTACGCAGATGTGGTTGCACCTCAAGACTTTAGTGAAGGTGACTTTACCGCTGAAACAACAGCAGACTTCACATTTGACTACCCTTATAAAGTAGATGAAGTTGCAAATAGCTACGCAAACCGTAAAGCGGCTATTGTTAACTTGTTTTATATGAATAACTTTTTACATGATTTTTTCTATGATCATGGTTTTGATGAAACGTCAAATGTAGCTCAAGTATCTAACTTTGGTCGTGGCGGCGTAGAAGGTGACCCGATTGAAGCACAGGCTCAAGATAACTCAGGTCGTAATAACGCAAATATGTCTACGCCAGCTGATGGTGCTAGCCCACGTATGCAAATGTACTTGTACAACAGTAAAGATGCCGTTGTTGGTGTAGATTTTGGTATTACTGTAACTTCACATGACTCTTTAGGCCTTTTAGCTTCAACAAAAGAATCTGGCTTTGGTAAATACCAATTCAGTGATGTGGCTGCAGAAGTTGTTCGTTTAGATGATGGAAATACAGTAGATTCAACAAGTGTGAATGATGGTTGTGAGCCTGCTATAAATGCAGCTGAACTAGCGGGTAAAATTGCAATTGTAGACCGTGGCTCATGCTCATTTACAATTAAAGTAAAAAATGCACAAGATGCAGGTGCAATAGCAACTATCGTTGTTAATAATGACCCAGATACGGCAGAACCGGCACCAATGGGCGGTGAAGACGATACTGTAACTATTCCAAATATGGGTTTAAATTACGCTGATGGTCATGCAATGTATGACCTAATTGATGCTCGTGAAGTTGTTACTGTAAACATGTTTACCAAAGCAACATTAAAAGATGGTACGTTTGATAATGGTATTATTGCTCATGAATGGGGTCACTACATTAGTAACCGCTTAGTCGGTAATTCATCAGGCCTTATTAACTTCCAAGGCCGCGCAATGGGCGAAGGCTGGGGCGATTTCCACTCATTAATGTTTATCGCTAAAGAAAGCGATATAAATATCACAGGTAACGATAAGTTCCAAAAAGCATATGGTAGCGGCACATTTGTAGAAGACTTCTACTTCGGTATTCGTCGTCTTCCTTATTCAACTGATACAGATGTAAATGCATTATCGTTCCGACATATTACTGAAAATGCTGGTGCTGATATTGGTATTTCACCAACAAGCGTGGCTTCTCCTCATGCTGCCGGCGAAATTTGGGCAACTGTATTATGGGAAAACTACGTAACGCTTATTAACGAGCATGGCTTTAATGAAGCACAAACTCGAATGGCAGATTACTTAGTTGCAGGTTACAAATTAACACCTATAGCACCAACCTACACTGAAGCACGTGATGCTATTTTAGCTGCTGCCTATGCAGTAGACCCTGCTGATTACAAGTTAATGGTAGGCGCATTTGCTAAACGTGGTATGGGTCTTGGCGCAGTATCGCCAGATCGTTTCAGTGAAGACCTTACTGGTGTAGTTGAATCAGATAAAACACAGCTTTCTAGCTATGCTTTTGCAAGTGCTGACTTAAACAACATGTACAATGGTACAGAGCTTGGTTTTTGTACTAACGACAATATTTTAGATAAAGGCGAAACGAGTACGGTTAGCGTAACAATTACTAACCGTGGTAGTGAAGTACTTAGTGGTACAACAGCACAGCTGACTGTTATAAGCGATCACGATGTAACATTTGAAAATGATGGCCTACTTACTTTTGGTGAAGTTCAACCGTACGAAGCAATAACAAGTAACGATATTAAAGTTACTTTGAACGAAGCGGGTACAGCTGAAACACTAGAAATTGAAGTCACATTCCCTGAAATTGAAACGGATGATGATATCGTTGAAGCGCTTGATCAAACACTTACGTTTGAAGTAAATATGGGCTTTAAATCAGAAACGCCTGTTGGAGCTGTAGTTTCAGATGATATGGAAGTAGCAAGTTCATCACTATTAGATTTAAAAGAAAACGTAATGTTTGGTGGTGATTTAGCTGCTGGCACTCAAGTAATGGATAATAGTAGTAATATTGCATTCTTTGAACAAGGTGGCTTTGGGCTAGGCACACAAGCAATGCGCCTTGTAAATAATGGCTTCCAATCGGATGTAGCAGTAGAGAGCAAGTCATTCGAAGTCGGTTACTCTGGCGACTTTGAAATTTCATTCTGGCATTTCTATAGTATCGAGGAAAACTGGGATGGTGGTGTTGTAGAAGTTAGTGTTAATGGTGGTGACTGGGTTGATGCTACTGAAATTGGCGGCACATTTGATGTTGGCTATGACGCTGTTCTAATCGAAAACGATTCTCAAGAGCTTCAAGAACGTGAAACATACACAGGTAATAACGTACAAGATAGTGGCGCGTATGGTAATTATGAAACTATCAACTTTGGTGATGCTCTAAACGGCAACTTAGTAAAAGTACGTTTTAGAATTTCATCAGATGGCGCAGTAAGTGATTTAGGTTGGTGGATTGATAACCTAACTATGTCTAACGTTTTATCTCCTGTATTTTCAGAACTTGTAGCGGGTGATTCACTAGCATGTGATAACGCAGCTCCACTTGTTTTAGTCGAAAGCGCTTCAGCGGAAATCACTGAATCTGCTACAGGAACAATTACAGCAACAGCGTCAGATCGCAATGGTCAAACACTAACTTATGCTTGGACTCAGGTTAGCGGTAGTGATGCTACGCTCACTGGTACTGATACAGCAACTTTGAGCTTCACACCTGCAGCTATTACTGCAGATGAAGAGCTTGTTTTTGAAGTTGCCGTAAGTGATGGTGTAACAACTGTGACTCAACAAAGTACTGTAATGGTAAAAAATGAAGCGGTAGCAACAGTGCCTGTAACAGAAGCAAAATCTAGCGGTGGTGGTAGTTTTGGCTTTATAGCTTTATTACTTACTCCATTAGTATGGTTTAATAGACGTCGTAAAAACGTTAGTAAATAAGTTTAAATAATATCCCGTCGTCTCTAAACACATGACGGCTTTAATGAAAGGCCAGTAGCTTTTGCTTCTGGCCTTTTTTATAAACTTAGTGTGATGTTTTTAGTCCTGACCTCATATTAACTTTTTGATGGCCATACACTTTGACTTATCTATTAGTCATATTGCCTTTTTATACGACATCAACAACTTAAAGCTTAATAAACAACCTCGGTGCGTTCACTTAGTTGGCTAGAGTTTTACTGATTAAAGGATAAAAAATGGCAATGCTGGAATATATTATTTATCACGCCATACCCTAACGCATAGTCGCTAAATTGAACAAACCAACTTAATTAAAAACACTTAAACGGGTATAATACTTAACTTCGTATAATACGCGCTGAATTTTAGTGCTTTGGGATGCAGCTTTGCTATATAAATTACTACCCGCTTTAAATTTAAGATTTCTTATATTGCTACTCGCATTCTCTGCAGCACTGAGCACATTGGTAGGGAGTTTTTATTCTACCTATCAGGTTCAAAAAGAGCAGTTAACATCATATACGCTAAAAAGTAATTTAGCCTATGCACAAAAATTAGCCTCCGCAACTGATAACTTTTTAAAATCTGCGCTTCAGCAGCTTGAATACTCAGCTAAAATTATTGAGCAATCACCAAGTAACTCCAAATTATTAAACGATGAAGCCATTCGTTTAAATCATCAAACGGATAGCTTTAACTCTGTTGTTATTAATTTGCATGGCGTAGTTGCAGCCACGTCGCCTCACTTTGAAAGTTTAATAGGCCAACAAATACAGTCTCCAGGAGCAATAGAAGCACTAAAAGAAAAACGCCCATTAATTAGTGAGCCTTATTTATCGGCAGCTGATAATTTAATTGTTTTTATATCGCACCCTTTGTTTGATTTTGAAGGTAAGTATTTAGGTTATATTGGTGGCTCTCTTTATTTAAAAGAGAAAAATATTTTAAATGAGCTTTTAGAACAACATTACTACAAAGGTGGTTCGTACCTTTATGTTGTTAGCTCAAATAAACGCATTTTATATCACCCAGAACCTGCCAGAATCGGCAACGTTATTGCTAACAATGCTGTGATTGACGCTGTTATAGATGGCGAAATAGGCACTTCAACGGTTATTAATAGCTTAAATAAGCCGATGCTCGCAGGCTACGCACCCATTACTTTATCTAAATGGGGAATAGTGGCGCAAAGACCATTAGAATCAACGCTCTCTTCGCTAGATACATTAACTATTGAAGTCATTGAACAAACAATACCTATGGCATTAGTCACATTCATTTTTATTGGTTTATTTGCACATTTTATAGCAAGGCCTCTAAAGCGATTAGCCGATAACGCAAATACACTCGATGATCCAAAAAGCTTAGAAAAACTTAAAAGCGTGAAGTCGTGGTATTTTGAAAGTCAAAAACTGAAGTTAGCGATGTTAAGAGAGGTTACTTTATTACAAGCACAAATAGGTGTGCTACGCCATGACTCACAAACAGATCCCTTAACAGATACGCACAACAGAAGAAGCTTAAACGGCCTACTTAACCAGCTTATGCTAAAGCAAACCCCATTCGCTATATTAGAAATTGATATCGACTTTTTTAAACGTGTTAACGATACTTTTGGACATGATAAAGGCGACGAAACTTTAGTCTCGCTAACAAATATAATTAAAAAACTATCAAGAAGAGACGACATAGTATCAAGAATCGGCGGTGAAGAATTTGTTCTTGTGCTACCAAATGAAAACAGCCAAAGTGCCTATAAAATAGCAGAGCGTTTACGTAAAACAGTAGAATCGACAGAAATAAACACCATTGGAACAATCACTATTTCTATAGGTATTGCAACCTGGCCTGAGCATAGTACTGATATTGCCCAAGTATATAAATGTGCCGATAAGGCGCTATACCATGCTAAAGAGCATGGTCGTAACCGGTGCGTAGTGGCCGATATTAGCTAAGCGCAGCTTTGTTAAGTAATACTCTGTATTACCTTAAATTGATAAGCAGAGTGCATGAGTTTATTAAGCCAGCCATCTGCTTTTGATGGCTTGTAAATCATTACTATGCCTTTGCTATAGTGACTGTTAACCCCCTTTACAGTTATTTTTGTAAGCCCTAAATCGTCAATCACAAAATTTGGTAAATACGCTAATGCCAAAGCAGTTTTACTACCAAACTAACCTTTTAAAATCCGTTATATGTTGAAAAGCTAACGACAAATAAAACACAAAAAATGCATTTTCATTAGTAAAACTAACGCAGCAACAAGGCTTGGTAATTCATAAAATACAAAGTAAACCAAGCTATGACTCGTTAAGATTAGTGCCGCTTACTCAGGGGGAGTATAACGGGGAATTAGAGTGCGACAGCGCAATAAATACAACGCTTGCAAGTAAGCTAACGGCATGTTTTAAAAACGCCCCAGCTATTTAGAAAACCAAGACTTTACGATTAATTAATTTATAAATAACGACGATTTTGGCTTTAAAAGTGCTGTTTATATAAAGTGTTAATGGGCATTAAGTATGTAGAAGTGTACCTGAATATACTCACCATTAAGTAATTTGACTTGAGTAAATATGTGGCAGGCAAACGCTGCATACCCATGCAGCGTTTATTGCCATTTGTTTAGCCCTAATTAAAACTGATAGCTTACCCTTGCTGAAAAGTTACGCCCAGGTTGGGTGTATTGGCTAAAATCAGCACTTTGCGATTGACCTGCAATTAACTCAAAAGGTACATATTCTTTATCGAGCAAGTTAAGTACACCTACATTTAGCTGCCACGCTTGCCATTCGTAGTTTGCGTATAAATCAACAACGCCGTAGCCATGCCCTTGCGTAGTTTTATCATCGTTTGCATCAAGTACTACATCCGATTGCGATTTAGCTAAACGCAACGCAGCGGTCCAGTTAATATTACCCAGCTCTGTACTTAACAATATTGAGCCATTTAACGGGCTAATACTGGTAAGTGGCTGATCGGTTTCTTTGTTTTCACCATCAACGTAGGCCACGTTTGCCTCAAGTAGTATATTTTCAGCGACATACATGGCAATTCCTGCTTCTACACCGCTTATTTGTGTTTCGCTAATATTTTGATATTGATACAAAGTTTTGTTTACGCCAGGAATATACGTTGGCTCAACACCCACCACTGCGGTTTCTATAAAATCATCGAATGCTGCATAAAAAGCACTTAAGTTTACGCTAATATCGCTGCTGGCGTATCTTAGTCCAAGCTCAAACGAATTACTGCTTTCAGGGTCTAAATCGGCGTTTGGTAATATTTGATAAAACGGCTCAACGCCGTGGCTTTGATAGGCTTGGTCGTGTGGTGGTATTTTAAAGCCTCGTACGTATTGCCCGTACAACGATAAGTTATCATCCACTTGGTATATAACACCTAGCTTAGGCGAAAAGGCAGATTCGGTAATATTATCAAGCTGTGCATCGGCGTATAACTCATCACTTTTAGCCTCTAGGGTGTAGTAATCGTATCGCACACCTGCAATAACCGACCATGCGCTGTTATTAAACGAAATACTGTCTTGCACATAAGCGCCAATTAAAGAGGTATCAGCTCCGGGAAATGCTTTTTGTTTTTGATCGGTAAAATCAACGGTGCCATCGGCTAAAATACGTGTTTTAAAACGAGGGCGGGTGGTGTCGTATAAGTCGATATCAACTCCATATACCACTTCATGATCGGTGGTTTCTCCTTTAAGCCCTTTATTAAATACTGCTTTTAAACCTAAAATATTTTGCTCAAAGCGATAGTCGTTATAATCGGTGTAGGTGCTTGCGCCACTAATTGCATCGCTTTGTTGCTCGTAACTACTATAAGACACTTGCCCGTACCATTTATCAAACGCAGCTGTAGCTACCTCTGAATGGTAATCTAGCGCCAGTGACCAACTCGTGTCGTCTTCCTCGGTTTCTTGAACGGCAGGAGTAATTACTTGCTCAGTCGTTTGATTAAAATAATCAAGGGTGTATTTAAGTGTGCGTTTTTCATCAAGCTGTTGTTCAAATTTAACTAATAAAGCGTCCGACTTTGCATCATAACCGGGTAAGTTTTCGTCGTAGTTTTGTACTTCTTCGCTGTCGCGATGGCTATAAACTGCGCTTACTGCAAAGTCGCCTAAGTCTTTTGCACCGGTAATATCAGCAGCAATTTGGTTACTTTGACCTTGATACCCCAGTGCCATTTTTACATAGCTGCTGTTATCTTTTAGATAATCGCTTGGATCTTTAGTGGTTATAACCACAATGCCACCGAGTGCGTCAGAGCCATATAAAGACGATGCAGCACCTTTGGCTACTTCTACTTGTTTTACGCCTGCTACATCAAAGTAATTGCGGCCAACTAAATAGCCCCCTCCGTCTGCATAACCATCGTTGGTGCGTCGGCCATCTTTTATAAATACAACACGGTTACCACCAACACCACGTACAGTAAGTGTTTGCGCGCCTGCACCACTGCCTGTGGTTGCAATGCTTGAATCGTATTTAAACATGGTTTGTAAATCTACAGCTAGCTGGCGCTCTATATCTTGCTCGGTAATAACCGTTACTGAGCCTGTTACATCTTTAAGCTTTTGTTCAAAGCGCGAGCCACTCACAACAATATGATCGTCAATTATGTTTTCGGCAAATGCAGTGCCCGATCCGAGTAATAAGGTTGCTATAGCAGTAAATTTAAATGCAGAGGGCTTCATTTTAACTCCAAATGATAATAGTTATTATTTATGGTGAGGATGTTACAACTAAGTCAAATTAAGATCAATTAATTATGATAATCATTTTCATTTAGATTTAACTAGTTATAATAGCCAAAAAATAAAAGCCGGAGTTTGTAATGAAATACCTATTTATATTGTTTGCTTTAGTCGCTCAACCTGCACTTGCACAGGAGCGCGTTATTAGTGCTGGCGGCACCCTTACAGAAATAATTTATGCACTGGGCAAACAAAGTACCCTTGTAGCAGTTGATCAATCTAGTATGTACCCGCAGCAAGCTACGCAATTACCACAAGTGGGTTATTACCGCGATTTAGCGGCAGAAGGCGTACTTTCTATGCGCCCAACCACCTTATTAGCGCTTGAAGGCGCAGGGCGAAGCCAAGCACTTAAACAAATTGAGGCAACAGGGGTTAAGCTAATTCATTATAAAAAGCCCACCTCAGTTAATGAGCTACTTGATCTAATTAAACGCCTTGGTACCGACTTAAACGCCAAGCAAAAAGCGCAATCACTTATTACGCACATTACAAACTCATTACCTGAAAAAGCAAAACAACAAACGCACAGTGCACTATTTTTACTCTCAGCTAATGAGCGCGGGCTTGTTGCCGCAGGGCAAGAAACCGTCCCTAATTTATTATTTAGCTATGCGGGCATTACTAATATAGGCGCTACACATTCAGGCTTTAAAGTAATTAATACCGAAGTACTTGCTGTAAATCAGCCTGACTTTTTAGTTGCGCCAAAGCATGTTGTACAAAGCATTGGCGGCAAGCAGGCTTTTTGTAAGCAACCGAACCTACGCTTATTAAAAGCTGCGCAAAGCTGTAACTTACTTGTTATGGATAGCCTGCTTTCGCTTGGCATGTCGCCACGTATTGCCACAGCAATTAATGAGCTTAACGAGTATAAAACCCGCTTATGAACACCCTAACATTGAGCCGCTTTGTGCCTATAACACTTAGCCAAACTCATAAATGGATGCTATTAGCCTCTGTTTGTATTTTTGCTTTGGCGCTACTAAGCATTGGGTACGGCCCTGCAGGATGGGATTGGCGTTTAGCTATTGCTTGGCTTGCGCCCGAGTACTTTAATCAGTTTGATGCACTGCAAATAAATGTCGTAATGCAAATACGTTTGCCGCGTTTTGTGCTTGCTGTATTAGTAGGGTTGGTACTTGCCCAAACAGGGGCGGCAACCCAAGCGTTGTGCCGTAACCCGCTGGCAGATCCATCTATTATTGGCATTAGTGCAGGTGCGGCAATGGTTGCAGTGGCGTTTATTGCACTTAGCGCGCAGTTTAATTTTAACGCTCAGTTGTATTTACCTTATGCGTCGTTTTTAGGGGCGCTTGGTGTTACCTCGTTGGTATATTTTATTGCCAAGCAGCAGGGGCAAATTAATATCACCACACTTATATTGGTAGGAGTCGCTATTAACGCGTTAGCATTCGCTGTTATTGGGCTACTGAGTTTTTTTGCCGACGATAGCGCACTACGATTAATAAATTATTGGACCATGGGCTCATTAGGCGGAGCAAGCTGGAGCACGATTATTCAAGCTGCGCCGTTACTGTTTATCAGCCTAATTGGCCTGTGGCGGTTAAAAAACCCCATGAACTTACTCCTTATTGGCGAGTCACAAGCTCAGTACCTAGGAGTAGACACTAATAAGCTTAAATTGTATGTCATTATACTCGTTGCATTAGGGGTAGGTGCGGTTGTAGCGCTTACCGGTTTAATAGGGTTTGTTGGCTTGGTAGTCCCGCATATTGCCCGCTTAATGGTGGGGCCGCATTTACGTAATATGCTGCCCCTTTGTATGCTAATTGGCGTAGTGGTATTGCTACTTTCTGACTGGCTAGCACGCATTGTGATCATGCCATCAGAGCTACCCATTGGCATTATTACTGCGTTATTGGGTGCGCCATTGTTTATTTATTTAATAGTGAAAAATAAGCGAGGTTGGTCATGATCACGTTTAACAATCTAAGCGTTGGCTTTGATAATCATAGCATTTTAAACGCTATTAATGGCAGCGCTAAACAAGGGCAACTTGTAGCACTACTTGGTGAAAATGGCGCAGGTAAATCTACCTTGTTGCATACCTTAGCAGGTATGCACTCCTTTACAGGCAGTGTACTTTTTAATGCCAAGCCGCTGGCTGCTCACGCTAAAAAACGCCTTGCAACACAACGCGCAGTCATGATGCAAGCTAACCACGTAGGGTTTGATTTTACTGTATTTGAGCTTATTGCAATGGGTCGCTATCCGTATGTAGAGTCATTAAAAATGCAAAGCGAAAAAGTACATAAATACGCCGCTATTATGGATTTAAACCAGTATTTAACTCGCCGCGTAAGTGCGCTTTCGGGCGGAGAGCAACAGCGTGTTCATATGGCGCGTACTTTAGCGCAACTCGATGCCTTTACACAATCGGCCGAGCCAAAACTAATGCTGCTCGACGAGCCTACATCAGCACTTGATATGCGCCACCAACATGCTTTGCTCAGCTGCGTTAAAACCTTTGTAGAGCAGGGCAACAGCGCCATTACTGCAATACACGATCTAAATTTAGCCAGCCTTTATGCAACCGATGCTATTTTACTGCACAACAAAAAAGTGTTGCAAAGTGGGCCTATAAACACCGTATTAACAGAACAAAACTTACAACAAATGTACGCCATGAAACTGCATGTAAACCCTCATCCTTATAACGATGCACCCATGGTTTTTTCTCAACGTCAGGAGTTTTTATGAGAGAGCAAGCATTAAACGATGCACGCACCTTGGTTTACAAAACCAATGCGGGTGTCATGTCGACTATTTCGAATAATTTACGCGGCTACCCGTTTGGCTCAGTAACCCCCTATATGTGCGACGAACAAGGCCGTATTTACTTTTTTATTAGCGATATAGCCCAGCACACTAAAAATCTAAAGCACGACTCTCGTATGAGCCTAACTGTGTTTGATGCCACCGACAGTGGCGATCAAAACGAGCACGGCCGCGTAACGCTCGTAGGTGATGGCTCTGTTGTGCCAAGTGAGCAAGCACACACTTTACTTGATAACTATATTGCCCTATGCCCCGAAGCTGCTAGCTATCGCAATGCGCACGACTTTCAATTATGGCAATTAGACGTAATTCGTGTGCGTTACATTGGTGGCTTTGGCAAAATATTTTGGCTTGAGCAAAACGAATGGCAGGATGAGGCAAAAAACTGGGATGAAAACCAGCAGCAAAGCATGATAAGTCATATGAACGACGACCATCAAGATGCTATGTCACTCATATTAATGCAGCACTACAGCGTAGCTGATAACACCCCAATAATGAGCGGCTTATTACCCACTGGTTTTTATATACAAAGCCAAAAGCGTAATTACTTTATTAACTTTAAAACCCAGTGCAACAGCCCGTTAGAGGTTCGTAAAGCGCTGGTTGCGCTAACCAATCAAGCACGCAATAACCTAACAGCAGAGGAAACAGTATGAAAAAATTAACACTCTTACTAAGCACTGCACTACTACTTAGTGCCAATGCGGCATATGCAGACGAATGTACACTCAGCCTAGATGCAAACGATATGATGCAGTTTTCAACTAAAACATTAAGCGCCCCTAAAAGCTGTAAAAAAGTAACCGTAAAGCTTAGCCATGTGGGTAAATTACCTGCCAATGTAATGGGTCATAACTGGGTGCTTGCTAGCGAGCAAAACATGCAAGCTATAATAACCGATGGCAACGCAGCAGGGCTTAGCAACCACTACTTAAAGCCTAACGATACTCGTGTGCTTGCAGCTACAGACATTATTGGCGGTGGTAAATCAACGCAAGTTACCTTTAACACAAGCGCTTTAACCGCCGGGACTAATTACACGTACTTTTGCTCTTTCCCTGGACATTACGCCATGATGAAAGGCACATTTACGCTTAACTAAATATCAAAGGTGTATTGCACTAACACAGTGTAATACACCCAACTTTATTATTGGCAATACGTTTGCTCGCCTCGTTTAGCTAAAGCTTTAAAAGCGGCTTGCTGATGTTCTTTTTGTACATAACGGGGTGGCAAAGGGTTAACTTGCAACTGATACCCTGTTTGGTTAGCTTGCACACTTGTAACCGGCGATACCCACACAACATTTAGCTCTGGCGCTAAACGCTTAATAACGCGCGCTATACCTTCGCCATTTTTCACATGAAAATCGCCCGCTATATGCATTACCTGCGCATCTTTATGATTATTTAAATAGTTAACGATAGACTCCCCCATGGTTTCATCCCAGGTAACTTGCGCAGCATAATAATTTTCGTTTTGACTGGGCGTGCCATGGTGCATTGAGGTCATAAAACGTTGTTTATAATCACTGGAGGATGTATCAATAGCGGCTGCAATATAGCTCTGCTGTGTTTCATCAAGTTTACTTAGGTAACTTATGCCTTGCCTGCCAATACAGGTAACTATATTTTTAGGGGCATTTGCAGCTATTACATCGCTATTGTTCGTTTTTGCCAGCTCTACCAGCGCACGGTAATCACTTTTGTAGTTAGGCCACGCTTGGGTGTTATCAATTAAGTATTGCTCACCAATTTCACTCTTAACGTACTGGTTTAAAGTATGCTGATCGGCGCGGCTAAATTGCTCAAGCGACAGGGCTGAGCGTTTATTACTTTTGCTTAATTGCTCAAATAACTCAGTCTGAAATAAATGCACGCCCGGATGTGTATGCAATTCACCCACTAAAACCACATCGGCATTTAATAACTTGGGCTCTAATAATACAGAGCTAACAGGCTTTGCCTGTGCATTATAAAGTGCTGAGTAATAAAGCGATGAGCTTTTATCAGGCTCCGTAGCTGTTGTACTACAACCACTCAAACCCGTAACTAACGCCAGAGTTAACATAGACTTTTTCATACACACCTTTAAAACACTTTAATGCAAATAATTATCAATATCATATACTTGTAATACCTATTAAGCCAGCCAAACTGCTGCTTACTTACATAATCAAGGAAATGAGCGAAACGCGCATTTATATGCCTTAACTTTGCTTGTAAATATTAAATAGCTTTTGATAGCAATGCCTTAGGTAATTTGTTAAAACTGTATAAAGTAGAAACATGAGCGTGACATCGGTAGAAGTATGCGCGATTCGCGGCCTATAAAATTGTTAGATGTTAAATGGAGTTCTATGAAGCATCCACTTTTTAGTGAAAACATGGAAGATGGTTTTAGCCTATTCTTACTAAAATTTTCAGAATCAAGAAGCTGTCTCTTATTTGGTACCTCAGCTCTTTTGTTATTTATATTTGCAAGTCAAAACACCAGTTTTATGAGTTTCCTTAATGAACACTGGTTTGGTAACATTCTTCAGATTTTATGTGTAATTGGAGCTTTATTAAGTTGGTTTTCAGCACAAGCACATTCATATAAAAATGGACACTTTAAACTAGTAGCTTCCATATTCTTACTTTGGCCCATTAGCTATATACACTTGTTTTATATACAGTTAACTAAAAAACCTAACGTAAATATCAAATGAAAAAATTATAGTTGGCTGTTTTTTGTTCCTAAAACCATTTTGGTCAACTATATTTTTCCGCTTATGTAAGCGTTAGGCACTGGAGAAGGTTTAATAGATGGAACCAAATTATTCAGAATATTCTATTACTGAATTGCAAGAAGCTATCACGTCTATTGATAGGGCTTTGTACCCTGAACGCTTTGAGCTATTAAAAGCCGAACTATTAAATAGAGACGAGGAAGAGCATGATGCTTCTCAATTAGTAAGTCTTTCATCAAAGGACTTACTTATTAAGCTCAGCAATGCATTTTTTGTAATTCCGTTGATGATCTATATAGGAATAGATGCACTTAATAGCGGTGAAATACTCCTTAAAGGAGGAGCTATATCAAAAAATGAAAACTTTATATTATTTACATTAAGCGTAATATTTTGTTTTTTAATCTCAGCGGTACTGACATGTAGCCTGTTTGTGGATAAGAGCAAAAGTTCCTGACAAATACATTATGTCGTTCATAAATTCACTAGGACACAGTTCGATTGGTAGTGTTTTTCTGGAGGTTGATAATATTTTCAACTCAGGGCAAAACATGCTGCACAAGCTAAGCAAAAACAAGTTATAGAGAATAAGAAGACGGTGAAGTGTATTTAAAAACTCTATAACTGAAACAAAAAGGCCGCAGTAATAAATACTGCGATCTTTGTTTTTAGCTAAGTGCTATTTAGTAAGCGCCTGCGCTGTAAATAAGCTCGTAGCTGTGGCTGTAAATTTCAAGGATGTTACCAAACGGGTCTTCCATGTAGATCATGCGGTATGGCTTTTCGCCAGGGTAGTAATAGCGCGGGGCTTGCATACGCTTTTTACCGCCAGCTTCTACAATACGCTCTGCTAAGCCTTCTACATCAGGGTCTTGAACACAAAAATGAAAGATCCCTGTTTTCCAGTATTCAAAGTTGTCTTTTGGGTTTTCTTGGTTTTTAAATTCAAAAATTTCTACACCAATACGATCGCCCGTTGAAAGGTGCGCTATTTTGAATTTTTCCCATTTTTCACCAAATACTTCGGTACACATTTCGCCAATGGGGCTTTTGTCTTCGGTTATTAAAGTGGGTTCCATAATGGTGTACCAACCCATAACCTTAGTGTAAAACTCAACGGCTTTTTCAACGTCGGGGACCGAAATACCAATGTGCGAAAAACTACGTGGGTATGTATGACTCATAATGCTTCCTCTTTAACGTGTGACTTATCTTGTGACTAGTTGATGGAGTTAGTTTACGAATCGACAAACATTAAGTAAAATTATCATTAATCATCATTTTGAGTACGTTTTGTAATGATAAATCCGACATGGTTAAACACATTTTGCACCTTGGTTGAGGTAAATCATTTTACCCAAACAGCCGAGCGCCTTTTTATGACCCAATCTGGCGTAAGTCAGCATATTAAAAAACTAGAGCAGCAAGTAAACTGCGCTTTACTTGAGCGCCACGGTAAGCAGTTTTCACTCACGCCACAGGGTCAAAACTTATATCAGCAGGGCAGCCTACTTCTTAAAGATTGGCAGTTTTTAGAACAACAATTAAAAGATAATTCGCCGTACAGTGGAGCGGTAAAGATTCAATCTCCGGGCAGTTGTGGTTTAAAGTTTTATAATCAATTATTAGCACTGCAATCTGAGCATAAAGAGTTGATTATTGATTACCGCTTTGCGCCCAATGTAAGTGTTGAACAAGCTGTAGCAAACCACAGTGCCGACATCGGTTTTTTAACTCAAGCTCCAACATTTAGCGGACTAACCAGCCATAAAATAAGCCAAGAGCCACTACTACTTGTAACGCCTGCAGGTATAAACATGCCTAATTGGCAAACCCTGTGTGAGCTAGGGTTTATTGCTCATCCCGATGCAAGCCATCATGCGCAGCTACTACTAAGCGAAAACTACAGTGAGTTTGAGCATATTGACCAAATAAGACGTACGGGATTTTCTAACCAAATTAGTTTAATACTAGAACCAGTAAGTTTAGGGTTGGGCTTTACGGTATTACCTGCTCATGCTGTTGGCGCATTCAATAAGCCCGCGCTTATTAAAACGCATCATTTAGAATGTCCGGTTAGTGAATCTATTTATGTGTGCCATCACCGAAATAGGCCGTTGGCAAAACGTATGAATACAGTGATTGAGCTAATAAAGGCGGGAGTAAATAGTTAAAACGTAAACCCCCTTTACACCCACGGCACTTAATACCATAGGCAAAAGGGGGTACAGAAAATTAGTTAACGCTTTCTAATTTTGCTTTTAAATCGAGTAAATCGGTTGCAATAGTATTTGGCTGTATTTCCCACGGATCGAAAATAGATTCTTTAGATCGTTGAATCCACGCCGCGCGCATGCCGTGCGATATGGCACCGGTTACATCAAACGGGTTACTCGATACAAGCCACGTGTTTGCGCCTGTTGAATTGGTTTCGCGTAAAAAGTGGCTATAAACCCCAGGGTTTGGTTTAAAGGTTTTAACGTCGTCGGCACTTACTACCCCTTCAAAAAGCTCACTAATGCCAGCGGTTTCTAATAAGGTATGAACTGCGTCGGCAGCTCCGTTTGAAAATGCAAACAAACGGTAATCCTTCGCTTTTAATTGCTCAAGGCCTGCTTTTACATCATCGAACGCAGGAAGCGTTTTATAAAGCTCTAGCAGTTGCCCCTTTTGATCTTCACTTAGCTCGGTTTTGTGCGCTAAGCAGGCGTAATCGAGTGCGTGTTTTGTACATAGCGAGAAAGGAATATAATTTTGCATTAATCCACGTCTAAATGAATACTCTAATTGCTTTTCGCGCCATGTATTTGAAAATGCTTGGGCGTTATCGCCAATCATGTCGTCGAGTAAGGACAGTACGCCGTGAGTGTTTATTAGCGTACCGTATACGTCAAATGCAAGTGTAGTTGCCATGTTTGCTCCGCAATAAAATTAATTAAGTTGGTTTTAGAGTACTTGCTTACAGCTTAACTTAATTTGAACGAACGCTCAAATTAATAAAACTTATAAGCATCGAGTGCTAAAATATCCATTTCTATATCTTCATGTATTTTTTTGGCTTTACCGTCACTACTTCCAAGCGCTGCAAAAAGAGGTAAAAAGTGCTCCTGGGTAGGGTGATTAAATAAAGCATAGGGTGCTTCATTTAAATAGTTAAGTAACGCTTGGGTGTTTTGCGCTATTAATTTTTGCTCAACCCAATGAGTAAACTCATTAACCATTTGAACACGATTAGGTGTAGCAGGGCTTTTAAATATTTCACGTAGATTGTGACTAATACCGCCGGAGCCAATAATTAATACGTTATCGCTGCGCAGTGGTGCAAGTAACTGTCCATATTTATACATAGCCTGAGCGCCTAAACGCGTGTTAATAGACACCTGAACAATGGGAATATTAGCTGCTGGGTACATTAAGCGCAGCGGGATCCACACACCATGATCCCACCCTTGATCTGCACTTTGCACCGTTTTAATACCCGCTTTGTAAAAGTACTCACTAATAGTATTAGCAAGCTTAGGGTCACCTGGTGCTGGGTATTGAATTTCATACAGGGGCTTGGGGAAGTTATAAAAGTCGTGAATAGTATGCGGCGCATCTCCTGATGTAATAACTATATCGTGCGCTTCATCAAAGTGGGCAGAAAACACCACAATAGCACGAGGCTTACTAAGCGTTTGAGCTAATGATGCAAGAAAATCTGACGTAGCCGATTGCTGAACAGCCATCATTGGCGAGCCGTGAGATATAAATAAAGCAGGCTGAGTCATACTAAAACCTTAAACAAGTAGATGCGTTATAAACACTATATAAGTTTCTATTTTGACGATAAATATGATACTTATTTATACATTATCAACAAAGCATTGTTAAAAAATGGATAAGCTCACCACCATGAAGACCTTTTTAGCCGTTGTGCAAGAAGGCTCGTTTTCAAAAGCGGCCGATAAACTCGATATTTCGCCGCAGTTAGTCAGCAAATATATTTCTGCATTGGAAGATAATCTACGCACGCGTTTATTACATCGTACAACGCGAAAAGTAAGTGTTACAGAGGCTGGAAATCAGTATTATCAGCGTTGTCAGCAGGTGGTTATTGATATTGAAGACATGGAAAACTCACTAAACAACTTAAGCGAAAATGTATCGGGTGTGCTTAGTATTAGTGCGCCTATGTCGTTTGGTACTAAGCATTTAGCAGGTTTGTTGGTTGATTTTCAAAAGCAGTATCCAAATTTAAAGTTAGATTTACGGCTCACAGACCAATATGTAGATATAGTAGAGCAGGGTATTGATATTGCTCTGCGCATTGGCGTATTAAAAAACTCAACGTTGATAGCTAAAAAAATTGCCCCTATACGTTTAGCTGTATTTGCGTCACCCGACTATTTAGAACGCCATGGCACGCCACAAACGCTTTTAGATTTACAGTCACATAATTATTTACGCTATTCCCACAGCGAGCCCACAAAACGATTATTTGGAGTTAATGAGTTAAAAAGCGAGCTAAAGCTTGAAAGTAACTTTGTGGCTAACAATGGTGATTTGCTACTAAATACAGCCATTGCGGGTGGTGGTATTGCTATGCAGCCCACATTTATTGCTGGCGAAGCGCTGGCTCAAGGCAAAGTAGTGCGCATTTTAAATGACTACGAACCCGACCCAATGGGACTGTATATGGTGTACGCTAACAGACAGTTTTTACCGAGCAAAGTACGTGCATTTGTTGATTTTACAAGTGACTTTTATGGCGATACACCTTACTGGGATTTAGCGTAATAAAAAGTAAACCGCCTAACAGGCATTATATAAAACCTAAATTTTTAAAAAATTCCGTAGTAAATTTCTTAGTACTTTAAACACCTCTTGATTACTGTGTTGCTGATGCTGTAATACATCAACATTAGCCAACCAACCCATTTCTTCAAACTCAAGAGGAAGTTTAACCAGCTCACCACTTTGTACTGCATCTACAGCTACATGGTTTGGTAATAAGCACCACCCGTTACCTTGTATTGCTAGCTCGAGTAATACAAAGTAATTATCGGCATACCAAATCTCTGGGCTAATTTTTAGCTGAAAGCTACTTGTTTGCGTATTGCGAGAACGAAGAAGAAGTTGTCGATGTAGCCGAAGACCATCCATATTTTCACATCTGATCCCCGCTAAAGGGTGCGATTTAGCAACATATAAATCAAATTTTACCGATCCAATACATTCATAGTCTAAGTAGCTCGGTATATTTAATTCACTAAAAATAATACCCGTTATAGGCTTTTCGCTGTTTAGCATGTCAATTATGTCATGGCTGGATGCACTTAAAAACTCAAGCGATACGTAAGGATACTTACTTTGTAGCTTGCTAATAATACTCGCGATAGTTTTAAACGGGATCCCTTCGTCAAGTGCGATAGTGATTTCGGTTGGTGTTTTTTCATTTAGTGCTAATGCAGAGTTTGTTAATCGCTGGTGTTGATTAAGCACGGCCTTAGCCTGGGGTAGTAACTGTTTACCGGCTTCGGTTAATTGTGGATAGCGCCCTGTGCGCTCAAATAATGTCGCATTACAGTCTATTTCTAAATTAATAATATGCTGGCTTATTACCGACTGCGCTTTACTTAAACCGCGCGCAGCAGCTGAAAACGATCCAGCTTCAACGGTAGCCACAAATGCTTGAAGCTGTTCAATACTAAACATATCGCTTTTCCCGATACTAAGTAACTAACACATATCTTTATAATGAATGAAAATACAGCCATCGTCATCAACTTAAGAAGTTATTTATATATGAACACAGCAGAACGTATTTTTCAGGCACTAATATTTGAGATGATAGCATTATCTTTTGTTGTACCTGCATCAGTTTATTTTGGTGGGTTTGCAACAGGAAAAATGGCAATAGTAGGTGTTGGTTTATCAGTCTTCGCCATGCTTTGGAATTACATTTACAACATAGTGTTTGATAAAATAGTTGGGCATAACCGAATCGAGCGAGGTTTAGTAACCCGCATTACGCATGCATGTGGCTTTGAGCTGGGTATGGTGGTTATAACGCTGCCAATACTTGCTTGGTATTTAAATATTACATGGCTAGCCGCTACAGCATTAGAAGCTGGCTTTTTAGTTTTTATACTCATATACACGTATATTTTTAATGTGTTGTACGATAAGTACCAACCTTACAAAAGATGGGTTAATAAATCGCAATGTGCTTGATATTTTTAAGTTTATAAAAGCAACGTTGTGGGGTATTGAGATCGTTTTGGCAAAAGCGCAATGGCAATAAATAACGGTAAATGTGGCTTTTAATTAAACCAATTAGCACTGCTCAATTGACTAAGTAGTGCTAATTTACTATTTGTACTATTTACCGGCTAACTGTAATGGGGGTTTACAGTAACTTTTTGCTTTATATATTTAGCCCTTTCAATATGTTCCACACGCTCTCACCACTAGGATGAAGCGCAGCATGATACCGATACGCGTAATATGTAATAGGCACGTAATAATGCTTTTGACTACCTAATAACTAAGTTTAAAAACTTCGTTTTTAAACCCCAGCAAGCTGCGCTTATACAAATGCCCAACAATCAATGCACTTACTACTAAGCGCTGCTTAAAAATCAACCACACTGACTATAACGAGGTGTGCCAAGCAAATGGCACACCTATTTTGTTATGTGGGTATGGGGGCGTTTTCTGCAATAAGCTGTTTAGATTTCAATTCACTCCAAAATTCGCTTGGTATGGTAACTTTCATTGAGGCTACATTAGCTTTAATTTGCTCTGCCGTGCGTGCGCCAGGAATAATTGAGGATACCGTTGAAGGCGCCTCTGCGAATTGCAGTGCAGCTGTTTTAATATCAATCCCATGTTTAGATGCAATGTCGCTTATTGCATTAAACTTTTGCTGCATAGGCCCAGGAATTTTAGGTGAATAATTAAAGCGGTTACGACCGGCTAAAAAACCACCATTAAGCGGAGCACCAATGACTGCTGAAACACCTCGTTTATCAAGCATAGGAAAGGTTTTATCAAGTGCCTGCTTATGATCTAAAATTGAATATTGAAGCGCTAGTAAGCAAATATCAGGGTCTGACATATCAAGCGCTTTATAAATAGCATGAGGTGTATTTATTCCAAAACCCCAGCCTTTAATTATTCCTTCATCACGCATTTTAGTTAACTCAGGAATAGCCCCTTTTGCTGCCTGATCAAAATACTTAAGCCAATCATCTCCCATATCACTATTTTGCGGTGATAAATCGTGAATATAAACAATATCAAGTGAGGCAACACCAATACGATGCAACGTGTCTTCTATTGAACGACGCGTACCTGATGCAGAGTAATCATATTTATAATGAAAAGGTGAGTGATCAGCCCAATGCCAACTATTTTCTAGAGGCTCTGCTGAAGGGGTAAGAAGGCGACCTACTTTTGAGGATAAAACATAATCTTCACGCTTTTTGTTTCGAAGTAAATCACCGAAGCGCCTTTCACTTAAGCTTAAGCCGTAAAAAGGTGACGTATCAAAATGACGAATACCAGAATCCCATGCTGCATTTAGCATTGTTAAAATTTCTGCATCGCTTGATATAGTATTAAAGCCATTCCCAGCGGCAAGACCGCCTAAGCCCATTCTTGATTCAGGCCGGTAATGCTTAGCGTTAGTAACATCGTTTGTGGGCAGAGCAGCGCTTTTATCTATTGCTCCTTTAGTTTGCATAACACTGCCGTTAGACATTTTTACTTTTAATTGTTCAGCCAAAGCTGAAGCACTAAAAATAGAGCCTAAACTTAAAGCAGCGCCTGCTTTAATAAAATTTCTGCGAGATACCATGTAACTATTCTCCTTGAGTAAGGTTAAATATCTACGCTATAAACTAGTATAAATACCAACCAAACTCAAGCGGGAGAAAAACAATAAATATCAATAATTTCAATAAGATGATTAAATTAACAAACGCTGAACGCGCACTTTAATTAACATTTTAGAATGATTATTTTCTTTACTCGTACAGTACCTTAAGATGCACAAAATAGTGCACTTTAATAGCTTGATAAAAAAGCAAACTTCCAAATTGGTGCACGCTTTAATACTCATTTACACAACATAAAAATGGTTACATTTATTCAAGTGTAAAAATTAGTAAACAAATCCGGAATACATAAAAAGAGTGAATACCAAAGCTTAATTAATCTCACTAGCAAAGCGATTGCGGTAACGCTTAGTTAATTTAACCGAACGTAGCTGGTCGCTAATTAAAGTAAATATTGGTGAAGCGTTTATTTTTACAGGTTTACCTTGGCCTAAACGGCGTATTTGCCTTTTTACCAGTGCCATAGTGGCAAGCCCTGCGAGGGTTTTATCTTGCCAAGTAACATTGGGTAATACGGCTAGTTGCAGTGGCTCATTTTGCCATTTGTTTGGTAAATTTGGTTGGTATGCAAGCGCAGTGGCAATACCCACGAGGGCCACTCCACTTTCAATCACGTTGTTGGCAATAGATAAGCGACTAATGCCGCCGGTGGTCATTATTGGGATTGATGAGCGGTGGCTAATCGCTTTTGCGAACTCTAAAAAGTATGCTTCGCGGGCAAGTGTGCGTTCGTCACCTGTTTTACCTTGCATGGCAGGGGCTTCGTAGCTACCACCCGATAACTCCACAAAGTCAACATTGAGTTCATTCAATAAATCCACTACAACTTGCGCGTCACTGGGTTCGAACCCACCACGTTGAAAATCTGCAGAGTTTAACTTTACCGAAACCGAAAGGGTGGGGGAGCAAGCTGCTTTAATACTGCGGGTTATTTCGAGAAGTAAACGGGCTCTATTTTGTAAACTTCCCCCCCATTTATCGTCGCGCTTATTGGTAAGTGGCGATAAAAACTGGGCAAGTAAATAGCCATGCGCTGCATGTATTTGTACGCCATTAAAACCTGCTTTTTCAGCTTGTAGTGCAGTTTGCGTAAAGCGGGTAATAACATCGTCAATGTCGGTTTGCGTCATTGCCTTTGGTACGCCAAATAAGTGCGAGTGCTTACCCATATTAAGTGCAACACTTGACGCTGATATAGCCTTTCCACCCATTTTTTTAAATACTTGCCTACCAGGGTGATTAATTTGCATCACCACTTTGCAATTATTTTGCTTTGATAAACGAGCAAGCTCGGCAAAGGCAGTAATATCGGTACTTTGCTCAAGCACAAGGCCACCTGGGCCTGTCATCGCTAAATGATCAACCATTACATTGCCAGTAATAATTAGCCCTGTACCGCCTTTAGCCCATGCGCTATAAACATTTTTAAGTGCTTGGGAGGGCGTTTGGTCCTCTTGTGCTAGGTTTTCTTCCATAGCGGCTTTGGCAATACGATTTTTTAATACTAAACCACTTGGCAAGGTAAAGGAGGTAAACACAGGGTTGCGCATAATTATTGGCTAATTAAATTGACATTAAAACAACTATAACCTTAAAGTTAGCTTGAAGGTCAACCTACTAAGTTTATGTAAAGTGGAGTTATTATTAGTTATGAAAATAGGCGAACTTGCAAAACTTACCAACATACCTGCCAGCACTATTCGTTTTTACGAAAGCAAAGGGTTATTAGCACCAACCACTCGCAGTGCTAATGGTTATAGGCTTTACACCCAACAAAACTTAGAAAAACTGCAATTAATTAAATTTTCACAAAGCTTGGGGTTTTCACTCAACGAAATACCTTTATTACGTAACGAAAACGGCGAGCTAAACCACACAGTAATAATCGAACGTTTAGAAAAAAAACAAAAAGAAGCTGACATTTTGATTGAGCAAATGCAGAAAAAGTCACAGCGTATTGGCAGTTTAACTGCGTTACTAAACTCTTATTGGGATAAAGGCGAATGCCTGCCAGAAAGTAAATTAAATGAATTACTAGAAGTGATGGATTACAAATAAACTAATACAGCTTATTCAGGGCCTGTTTATCTTTTGAGGTTAAATTTGCAGCAGACTGTTTGGTATTTAGGCAAGGCAGAGTCTATGTAGTGTGGTTATTCCCCATAAACAGACGATAACCTAGTATAAATGCCAAACATGCGCTGCCCTAAGGGTTCTGCCTAGGGGCAATTTACTCTTTGTAGCTCGGTTTTTACTTATTATTACATGGATGTAAGCCATTAGAATAACGCTGGAGCAGTTATCGAGCCCACTAAATTACAAACCTCGCGCCGCGATTAAATAGCCCCTAGATTGAACAAATTTTATCCTGAGAGGTCAACAAGCCCCAGTAAGCTGTATTTTATTTATGTTACTTAAGCTTTTTAATGCCAATTAACACACAGATGGCACCGCCAATAATCCCCGCCCATGCTTCTATTGGTGTATCACCACTAAATGCGCGGCTTAACTGCGAAGCCGCCGCATCATACACGTCATATCCCCACATAATTAAAGCGATACCTATAACGATTAAAACAATACCTATAATCTTATTATTCATAAACACCTCTGGTTTCTAACGTACATTATTCAACATACTTAATTGAAAACACTTAATAAATCTAATCAAGCTCTAGCTGCGCACGTTCAACGCTCTCACTAGGTAACTCTTTTTGTACCGATACACCAAGCTCTTTAAACTCTGATGCTTGTTTAATTAAATTACCTTTACCGCGGTATAATTGCGAGAACGCTTTGTCGTAACTTTCTTTCGCTTTATCAAGCTGCTTACCTACGCCTTCCATACTTAATAAAAAACCATTGAGCTTGTTATAAAAACGCTCAGCCCGATTTGCCAGCTCTTTTGAGTATTTGGTTTGCTCTTCAAAACGCCAAAGCTGTTTAACAATATTTAAACTAGTAAGCAGGGTAGTAGGTGTAGCTACCAGTATATTTTTTTCGATTGCTTGTTGGTAAATATCACTTTGATATTTAAGTGCTTCTACAAAAGCTGATTCTATTGGTACAAACATAACCACAACTTCAGGCGAATTAAGCCCTGGTAAACGGTCGTACGATTTACTCGCAAGCTCATTAATACGTGCTGTAACGGCGTTTACATGCTCTTTAATTGCTTGATTAGCATCTAGCTCATTTTCAGCGTTCACATAGCGTGTATAAGCATTTAATGATGTTTTAGCATCAATGACTAAGTGTCGGCCTTGTGGTAAGTAAACAACTACATCAGGGCGCAAGCGGCCATCTTCAGTGTTAAACGACACTTCGCGCTTATAATCAACGCCAGCACGTAAGCCAGCGCTATCTAAGACGTTTTCGAGCATGAGTTCGCCCCAATTACCTTGGGTTTTCTTTTGCCCTTGTAGCGCGTTGCTGAGCTTGTCGGCTTGATCTGTTATGGCTTGGCTTTTAGCTTGCAAATGCAATAGCTCGGTTTTAAGCGCGGTTCGTTGTTTTATGTCTTCAACATGTATTGATTCCATTTTTTCTCTAAAGCCTTTTAGCTCGCCTTGAACCGGTTTTAATAATTGTTCAATGCTTTCTTGATTTAAGGTTTTAAAGCTTTGTGATTTTTCTTCTAGAATCTTATTGGCTAGGTTTTCAAATTCTTTTTTGAGCATATTTTTACTTTGCTCAATTTGCGCGAGTTGCTCGGTAAAGCTTTGTTGTTTTTGCTCGAGGGTGGTACGCATATTATTATATTCAACATCGCGTTGATTATATTGCTCACGAAGCGCTGCAAGCTCGCCTTCGGCTTTACGCCAAAAGTGATTGTATTGAATGCTTTGTTTTTCTTGTTCGCTAAAACGCGTTTTAAAATGCTGGGCTTCATCGCGCTGTTCTTGGTGAGTATGTTCTAGCAGTTCGTGATCTTCTTGCAAGGCACTATATTGCAGCTCTTTATTATCAAATTGATTTTGTAATAGGGAAAGCTGTTGCTGCTGTTCGCTTATTTGTAGATGTAGCTTTTTGCGAAGCTGTGTTGATACAACGCCGTAAAATACAACGCCTAACGCAACACCAGCACCGGCGCTTAGCCAATCAATATTAGTGAGTACTTGAGTGAGCATAAAATAAACTTATAAAATTTAGAGACATGCCATCATAACCAATAACACGCAATAGAAGTAGGGGAGCAAAGAAATTACAGACATAAAAAAACCAGCTCAAAATAAGCTGGTCAAATATTACTAAATTAAGTAATCAAAGGGAAAATCAACATGTGCCCGAGTAAGCTGCAACTTAAATACATAATCACCAAAATAACTAATATTACTGGGTGAGGCTATATAACAACAGGCATTAGAGTAGACCGGAAAACAAAATAATTAATTCAAATTAATTTACGAAAGATCATTTATTTTTATTCGGGTTGATTTAAACAAATCAAATTATGGGCATAAAAAAAGCCAGTTCAAAATGAACTGGCTTAATCATTACTAAAATTAGTAATCAAATAGGGGGAAATCAACATAAAACCTGTATTAACTGCAATTAATCAACAAGCATAATAGTAGACGCCGCTCTTTGAATTAAGTTCATAAAAAGATCAAAACTTTTAAAATAAAAATTGAATGCTAAATTTAGGCATAAAAAAAGCCAACTCAAAATGGGCTGGCTCAATCATTACTAAAATTAGTAACTAAATGGGGAATCAACATGATGCTTGTATTAACTGCAATTAATCAACAAGCATAATAGTAGACGTCCGTTTTTTAATTAAGTTCATAAAAAAGTAAAAACTTTTAAAATAAGTGCCGAACGCTAAATTTTAGGCATAAAAAAAGCCAACTCAAAATGGGCTGGCTTAATCATTACTAAAATTAGTAACTAAATGGGGAATCAACATGATGCTTGTGCTAACTGCAATTAATCAACAAGCATAATAGTAGACGTCCGCTTTTTAATTAAGTTCATAAAAAGATCAAAACTTTTTAAATCAATTTAGTTTTTAATTAGCGATAACATTTGTTGTTCATCAAACTTTGTAAAGCTCATTGATTTATCAGTAAATAACGCATCTACAAGGGCTTGTTTGTCTTGTTGCATTTTAAATACTTTTTGCTCTATTGAATTACTCATTATGAGCTTATACACAAATACAGGGTTAGTTTGGCCAATACGGTAAGCTCTATCAGTCGCTTGTTTTTCTACAGCAGGGTTCCACCATGGATCAAAGTGAATAACTGTATCGGCTTGTGTAAGGTTAAGGCCTGTACCGCCAGCTTTTAAGCTAATTAAAAACACTGATGTTTTACCACTGGTAAACTCGTCGATTACTTTATCGCGGTGGCGCGTTTGGCCTGTAAGCATACTAAAGTTAATGTTTATTTCTTCGAGGCGTTGGGCTATTAAATCAAGTGCCGATGTGAACTGACTAAATATAATAATTTTACGACCGAGACTTAACATAAGCGGTAAGTGTGTTGTTAACCATTCAAGCTTAGCGGAGCCTGCTTGAGTGTCTGGATCTATTAATTTAGGGTGGCAACAAATTTGCCTTAACTTTAAAAGTGCCTCTAAAAATGCAAGTTTACTTTTTTGTGCGCCTTGTTCGGCAAATAAGTCTATTAGCTTCTCTTCTAATGAACGTGTAATACCTTGATACATTTCTTTTTGCTTAGGCTCAAACTCAAACTCTTTAGTTAGCTCTGTTTTTTCAGGCAGCTCTTGCGCTACTTGTGCTTTAGTGCGGCGCATTATAAAAGGCATAATTAACGCTTTTAACTGCTCAGCTCTCTCCATATCAGCTTCACGCTCAATAGGCGTTTGAAAGTGCTGCTTAAAGTGGGCTTGAGACCCAAGTAACGATGGCATAGCAAAATCGAGTAACGATTTAAGCTCAAGTAAATTATTCTCGATTGGAGTACCACTTAAACAAAGTTTAAAGTCGGCATTTAAGCGTTTAACTAATCGCGAAACCTGTGCGGTATCGTTTTTAATGTATTGTGCTTCGTCGAGGATTATATTTTCAAAATATAATGGCGAATAATATGCAATATCACGCTTTAAAAGTGGATATGTAGTAAGTATACACTGCGCTTGCGCTAAGTGCTGTAAAGGATCGTTACGATTTGAACCAAAAATAGTGGTGACTTTTAAGCTTTTAGCAAACTTAATAATTTCGTTTTTCCAGTTACTCACCAAACTAGTTGGACACACTATAAGTGTAGGGCCCGCTTGCGGGCGGTTAAATGTACTGGCTAAAAATGCAATAACTTGCAAGGTTTTACCCAGGCCCATGTCATCAGCTAAAATACCACCTAATTGGTGACGTTTTAAAAAGCTAAGCCAGTCAACACCTTGCTGTTGGTACTCACGAAGTGTTACTGAGTCATTTAAGCCATGTAATGAAACCTTAGTAATTGCTTTATCGGGACTATTTAGCTCTTGTAAGTATAGCTCTAATGAGTCGTCGTGAAGCTCTACGTTTATAGCAGTGTGCTTTACTAATTCAGGTAAATACGAAAGCGGAATATTAAATTCGTCTCGTGTTTTTACAAATTCAAAACGCTCTTTAAATTCATTTAATAAGTTAATTGCTGACTTATTGATAACCCCAAATTCACGACCAAGCGGATAGTAGTAAAATAGTTCACTTTGGCGATTTAATGACTGATATAGCGGGTCAATATTAGTAAACAACAGCGATGCCTTAGCATCACATAGCAATACTTTGCAGTGCATTTGATGCCCTGCTGCGCGGTGTACATGTAAACTAACTTCACACTGCGGATTAGGACTCGTTACTTTACTTACACTTACTTGCCAACCGCGTTGCTTAAAGCCAGGGAATACTTCGTATATTAGCCAATGCAAATGGATTGAAGACTGCTTTGTAAATACCAGTTCACTTTGTAAACCCCCTTTACAAAATTCAAATCCTAAGTTAATTAGCTCGTTAGTTACAGTATTTTCAAATGCACTATTAATCGTACTTGCAGGTGCAGCACCTGCTAAATAGTTTTTATTTTTATACTTAAATAACAACGAAAGAGATAAACCTTGATCGCCCATAGTTACTTTTAAAACAGCATTACTAGAGATTTTAGGCAATGTTGGCTGTAAATTAGTAGGGTGGGGTATTACACCTGCACCAAAGTTATCGGCAAGCTGCTTGTATATTCTATCAAAGTTAGCGTCATGCAAAGCAGGCATAGTTTGTAAATGTGCTATTTCGTCTGCACTCAATGGGGTGCGAAGACGGCCCGCTTTTAAATGATCTAAATCGAGGTAAGTAGGTGGTGTTGTTTTTAATAAAGCCCAGTTTTGTGTTTGCTCAAGCTTAATAACTAATTGTGAGAGATCTTTATCTTGCTCCCAACTAAAACTTAATGCTTGGCCCGATTGCGCCTTAATTGGCACTCGAGAACGCTGGAAAAACAGGCGTTCTGTAGCTATCAACTGCTGTAAGGCACTAAAACCCCACTGGCCTTTTAGCTCAATACTCCCAACTGCATTTTGTGAGCGTATCCAACTAAATAATCTAAAATCACTTTCGAGTAAGTCACTCGGCGTTACAAAACTATTTAACTGCTGCTCGGTCAGGTTTCGACCTAGCGTGTAATTCTTTTTAGTCTCAACATTCGCTATTTTAGGTGTTAAGAATACTTTGTTATTTTCAATATCTAATACAAATAATAATACTTGCGATGGCGTGTTTTGATCACCACTTTTAAGTGCGCTTAATTCGCTAAACCAGTCATTAATAAAGTAATCTTCGCCATATTCACCAGAGTGCTCTATTTTGAGCTTAAATAAAATAGCAGCTAAGTGTCGGCATTTAGTTTTTGCATTACACGTACAATGCGTATCAACAGAATAACCAGTTGGTACTTTACTGATCTCAATACGTTGGTTAAACGATGATCCATTATCCACTTGTACAGTAGAGTCGACTACAGAAAAATTAGGGGTGTGTTCTAGCCAAGTGATTTGACCTTTCTTGTAATATTCTTTGCCTTTATCTAAAACATTTTCACGGAAAAGTTTTTTAATAAAGCGTTCAGACAGAGGAAACTGGGTAGCCTGCTCATTTTTAATTTCTTCAAAAATAGCCATTAAATCATTTTTTGATAAGTTAGCAGACATGTCACTCTAAGCATTAAATTTTAAAAATAATCCTGCCAGTATATGCCTTATGTGCTCTGAGCTAAAGCACTATTAACAAGATATAAACTGGTTGGAGCTGATAACTTAGTAAAAAATCAGTTTGTAAGTAAAAATAAGCATCCAATTTTACAAAATAATATTTAAAACAACTGCAATGGTAGAAGTTACATATAGTTAGAAACATAGAAGTAAGCATTACAGATCACGATTTTACTAACAATAATAATAAATGAAGGAATGTAGCTAAAAAGAGGAGATTAGTTAGTAAAAAAGTGATCTTGAAGAAGGAATATGATTATTTGAAGAGGAAATAGGCTAGTAAAGATCAGATTTTTACTAACAAAACAATCTGCCAGATCACTATTTAACTAAGTAAATATGCCTGACAGATCATTATTTAACTAACTAATTAAAGGCACTTAATAACTTAGTTAATTGCTCTAAGCGCTTGTCTGTCATTACTTTATTATCAATTTTGATAGAGACATCACCGCTTTTTAAATTGCGTTGTACCGATATGAAGTTATTTTCTAGTACAGCTTCGCGCTTAACAGCTACTTGTGGCTCTGAAGTTAGGCATTTAGTGATCTCCATTGCACGCTTGTCGTCGCTTGTAATCGCATTTAACTCTTCATCACTAGCAAGGGCACTAACAAGTTGATTAAACGCCTCTTCGTCTCGCTCCTTTGCGCTAACAAGCTTTTTAGCGACTTCGCGACCTACGTGATTA